>CAYUFA010000023.1:0-35770 GCA_964443845.1 uncultured Ectothiorhodospiraceae bacterium | reverse complement strand
CAGTCACTGGTATTACTGAATGCGGACTGCTGCATTTTTATGCCCCCTCACCCCGATCCTCTCCCGGGGAGAAGAGGGAGAATGAGGATGTACAGTCACTGGTATTACTGAATGCGGACTGCTGCATTTTTATGCCCCCTCACCCCGGCCCTCTCCCGGAGGGAGAGGGGGAACGTGGATGCGCAGTCCCTGCGCATCACTGATTGAGAGGTGTCCGATCAAGCTCATCTTCACACAAGGCCCGTCCATCACGACACGGCTGACCCTGTGTATTGCGCTGTCCGTGGTACTGATGGTCATGGACCACAAGTACCACAACCTGGAATCCCTGCGCGCCGCCCTCTCGGTGGTCATCTACCCGCTGCAACTCACCACCGATCTGCCCGGTACCATCTCCGAGTGGGTCGGCGAGTCTCTCGCTTCGCGGCGGCACCTGCAGGAGGAAAATGACACCCTGCGCACGCAGGAACTGATGCAGAAGGTGCAGCTGCAGCGCCTGTCCGCGCTCGAATCGGAAAACATGCGCCTGCGCGAGCTGCTCGACTCCTCATTCAAGGTCGGCGAAAAGGTACTGATTGCCGAGCTGTTATCCGTCAATCTGGATCCCTACAAACACCAGATCGTCATCAACAAGGGCAAGGTGAACGATGTTTATCCCGGCCAGCCGCTGCTCGATGCCAAGGGTGTGATGGGACAGATCGTCCACGTGGGACCGTACACCTCCACCGCGATGCTGATCACCGACAGCTCGCACGCGATCCCGGTCCAGGTCAACCGCAACGGGCTGCGCACCATTGCGCTCGGGACCGGCACCATCAACCGGCTCGAGCTGCCGTATATCCCGAATAACGCGGATATCCGGCCCGGCGACCTGCTGGTCACCTCCGGTCTCGGCGGCCATTTTCCGCCCGGTTACCCGGTCGCCGAAGTCACCGCGGTACGGCACGACCCGGGACACACGTTCTCGCAGGTGGCCGCGGCCCCGCTGGCTGAACTCAACCGCAGTCGCGAGGTCCTGCTGGTATGGCCGGGCAAGATCACGCTGCTGGAACCGTCCGACAAGGTCATTCCCGCCGAACAGGCTACCGGCCCCGCCACGGCTGGCAGCCAGCCGGCGGCCCGGTCCTCGTCTGCCACGCCGGTGCAGGTGGATCCGGAGGATACGGAATGACCCTGGCCAGGCACCATGGTGGCGGCATGATCCTGTTCACCTTTTTCGTCGCGCTGGTGCTGACCATCGTGCCGCTGCCGGACTGGATGCGCCTGCTGCGGCCGGACTGGGTCGGCCTGGTGCTGATCTACTGGTGCATGGCTCTGCCGGAACGGGTGGGCGTGGTCAGCGGCTGGCTGGCCGGCCTGCTGGTGGACCTGCTCACCGGCGCCGTGCTGGGCCAGCACGCCCTGGCGCTGAGCGTGGTGGCCTGGCTGACCCTGCGCTTTCACCAGCGGGTGCGCTTGTTCCCCATGCTGCAGCAGGCGGCGACGGTGCTCGTGCTGCTGATCCTGCACCAGTTGCTGTCGCTGTGGATCAGCCGTTTCATCGGGCGCCCCGGGGTCGACTGGGTCTACTGGGCACCCTCTTTCCTCGGCATGCTGATCTGGCCGCTCGTGTACAGCGCCCTGCGGGGTATCCGGCGCGGTTTCCTGGTGAACTAGGCCGTGCCCTCGCCAGTGTCGCCACGGCTCACCCTCAAGGACCATATCCTCGAATCCCGCCTGATCATGCAGCGGGCCATCGTGCTGCTGAGTATCGGTGGCCTGCTGTGCCTGATCCTGTTTACCCGCCTGGTGTACCTGCAGGTGATCGACCACGAGCACTACCGCACGCTGTCGGAAGACAATCGTGTCAAGCTGCAGCCGATTCCGCCCAACCGCGGGCTGATCTATGACCGCAACGGCATCCTGCTGGCGGAAAACCTGCCGTCCTACCGGCTCGAAATCACCCCGGAACAGGTCCAGGACATGCATGCCACGCTGGATGCACTGGGCAAAATTCTCGATATCCGCGCGATCGACCGCACCCGTTTCGAACAGTTGCGCGCCCGCAAGCCGGCCTTTGAATCCATCCCGCTGCTGTTCAACCTGAGCGACGAGGAGGTGGCGCGGTTCTCCGTCAATCGCCACCTGTTCCCCGGTGTGGAGATCAGCGCCGGGCTGGCGCGCTACTACCCGCAGGGTTCACTGGCGGCGCACGCCATCGGCTATGTCGGCCGGATCGACGAACAGGCGCTCAGGGAACTGGACACCTCCAACTACCGCGGCACCACGCACATCGGCAAGACCGGGATCGAGAAAACCTACGAAGGCCTGCTGCACGGGAGGGTGGGCGTACAGCAGGTGGAAACCACCGCCCAGGGCCGCGTGGTACGCGTGCTGAGCCGGGAAGACCCGGCCTCGGGACGCAACCTCTACCTGACGATCGACTCCCGTGTGCAACGTGCCGCCGAGCAGGCCTTCGGGGACTACAGCGGTTCGGCGGTCGCCATTGATCCGACCAACGGTGACGTGCTGGCCTTCGTCAGCATGCCCACCTATGACCCCAACCTGTTCGTGAACGGGATTGATGTCGCGACCTACAACGCGCTGAAGAACGATGACCGCCAGCCGCTGTTCAACCGCGCGTTGCGCGGGCAGTATCCGCCGGGCTCCACCATCAAGCCGTTCATGGGCCTCGCCGGGCTGGAACTGGGCATCACCACCGCACACTCCACTACCTATTGCCCCGGCTATTACACACTGCCCGGCAACGAGCGCAAGTACCGCGACTGGAAGCGTACCGGGCATGGCACGGTCGACCTGAAAAACGCCATCATGCAGTCCTGTGACGTGTATTTCTACGATCTGGCGCTGTCACTGGGCATCGACAACATGGACAGCTACCTCAGTCACTTCGGTTTCGGCCGGCCCACCGGGATCGACATCGTCGGCGAGCTGTCCGGCCTGCTGCCGTCGCGGGCATGGAAACGCCGCCGCCATCACCAGCCCTGGTTTCCCGGCGAGACCATCATCACCGGGATCGGACAGGGATTCTTCCTGATAACGCCACTGCAGCTCGCGGTCGCCACCACGGCGCTGGCCAACAACGGTCACGTCCTGCAACCGAACATCGTCTACGCCGAACAGGCCGCCAACAGCACGGCACTGGAACCGCACCCGACGCGCCTGCTGGAAACGATCACCATCAACCAGCAGCAGGACTGGAACGACGTGATCCATGCCATGATCGACGTGGTGCACGGGCCGCGCGGCACCGCCCGGGCGATCGGCAGGAACAGCCCGTACCGCATCGCCGGCAAGACCGGCACGGCGCAGGTGTACGGGCTGAAGGAAGAGGAGAAGTACAACGCCAAGACCGTGGATGAAAAGCTGCGCGACCACGCCCTGTTTATTGCCTTTGCACCGGCAGACCACCCGAAGATCGCGCTGGCGGTGGTGGTCGAGCACGGCGGCGGCGGCGCCTCGGTGGCCGCCCCCATCGCACGCAAGATCCTCGATGCCTACCTGCTGAGAGACAGCCCGATACCGGACAAGGACAACCCGCTGCTGGACAAGGCCAGGACATCGAAGAAAAAGCCATGATATTCAATACAGTAAGACATCACAACGATGCCAGCCAGCGTGGCTGGCAGTACCGGCTGCACCTGGACGCTCCGTTGCTGCTCGCGCTGCTCGGTGTCTGTATCTATGGCCTGATCATCCTGTACAGCGCCGGTGGCGGTATCCGCATCGTCGAATCGCAGCTGATCCGGCTCGCGCTGGCCTATACCGGGATGTTCCTGGTTGCGCAGATACCGCCGCGGCTGCTGCAGCGCATGACTCCCTGGGCCTTTGTCCTGGGTGTGTTGCTGCTGCTCGCGGTATTGCTGTTCGGCGAAATCAGCGGCGGCGCCCAGCGCTGGCTGAACCTGTACTTCGTACGCTTTCAGCCCTCGGAACTGATGAAGCTCGCCGTGCCGATGATGGTGGCATGGTACCTGGCCGACTCGCGCCTGCCGCCAAATCGCTGGCAGATGCTGGCCTCCACCCTGCTGATCGCGGTGCCGATGCTGATGATCGCCCGGCAACCCGATCTCGGCACGGCCCTGCTGATTGCCTGCTCCGGATTCTTCGTGCTGTTCCTCGCCGGTCTGCAATGGCGCCTGATGGCCTTCTTCGCACTGCTGGTCGCGGCCGCCATGCCGGTGCTGTGGCACTTCATGCACGATTACCAGCGCATGCGCGTGATCACCCTGCTGAATCCGGAAAGCGACCCGCTGGGCGCCGGTTATCACATCATCCAGTCGAAGATCGCGATCGGCTCCGGCGGGCTGTTCGGCAAGGGCTGGCTGAACGGCACGCAGTCGCAGCTGGATTTCCTGCCCGAGCGTTCCACCGATTTCATCTTCGCGGTACTCGGGGAGGAATTCGGTTTTCTCGGAATCCTGCTGCTGTTCACGTTCTACGCCATCATCGTGGTGCGCAGCATGATGATCGCCATCCAGGCCCAGGATACGTACACCCGCCTGCTGGCCGGCAGCCTGTCGATGACCTTCTGTGTGTATTTCATCGTCAATACCGGCATGGTGTCCGGGCTGTTGCCGGTCGTCGGCCTGCCGCTGCCCATGGTCAGCTACGGCGGCACTTCGATCGTGACCTTGATGGCCGGATTCGGCATACTCATGTCCATCCAGACGCATCGTAAACTGCTTGCAACCTGAGCAATGCGTTCCATGTAAAATAGCTGCAGGCCCGACCGGTACCCGTTGATGCCCTATCAGTCCGTCAAGACGGTTTCCTGCCTGATCCTGGCAACCCTGCTGGCCGCCTGTGCCTCGGTACAGGCCACCAGCCGGGCGCACTTCGACAGGAATCCACAGACGCAGTCCTTTATCGACCGCATGGTCGCACAGCACGACTTCGACCGCGGCCAGCTCGAACAGCTGTTCCGGCAGGCCGAACGCCGCGACGACATCCTGGAACTGATGAGCAAGCCGGCGGAAAAACGCCTGCAGTGGTACGAATACCGCAAGATCTTCCTGACACAGAGCCGCATCGACGGCGGCGTGGAATTCTGGCACCGGAATGCCGATGCCCTGCGCGATGCCGCACGGGTGTTCGGCGTCGCCCCGCAGATCATCATCGCCATCATCGGTGTCGAGACCCGCTACGGCAGCAATACCGGCCGGCACCGGGTGATCGATGCCCTGTCCACGCTGGCGTTCGACTACCCGGCACGCTCGCCCTTTTTCACCAGTGAACTCGAGCAATACCTGTTGCTGGGTCGCGAGGAAAAGATCGACCTGCTGGCCACCACCGGCTCCTACGCCGGCGCCATGGGCTACAGCCAGTTCATTCCCAGCAGTTACCGGGAATACGCCGTGGATTTCGACGGTGACGGCAGGCGCGACCTGTGGCACAGCCCGCGTGACATCATCGCCAGCGTCGCCAACTATTTCCACCTGCACGGCTGGCAAGCCGGCCAGCCGGTAGCGGTGCCTGCAAAGGTGCAAACCACCGCAGGCAAGCTGCAGTCCATCCTGGATCTCGGCTACGAACCGCGCACGACGCTGGGCGCGCTGCGCGCGGACGGCATCACCCCGCAGCGGAAATACCCGGACGATCAGCAGGCGGCGCTGCTCCGCTACGAGCAGGAGAACGGCCCGGAATACTGGCTGGGGTTCCCGAATTTCTATGTCATCACCCGTTACAACCACAGCCCGCTGTATGCCATGGCGGTGTACCAGCTGAGCGAGGAGATCCGCTCCGCGCATGCGCAGGATCACTGACATTCCGGCGCGGCGCTACGCCAGGCCCGGCGCCCTGCTGGCGGGATGGCTGGTCATCGTGCTGTGTTTCACCGGCTGTTCGAGCCGGCACGTGTTCGAACGCCAGGACGGCGCCCCTCGCGATCCGCCGCCGAACCTGTCCCGGGTCCACGAT
The DNA here is from genome assembly GCA_964443845.1 of uncultured Ectothiorhodospiraceae bacterium. Classification (GTDB taxonomy): domain Bacteria; phylum Pseudomonadota; class Gammaproteobacteria; order UBA9214; family UBA9214; genus UBA9214. The sequence continues at coordinate 29,851 of CAYUFA010000023.1, read as the reverse complement.
GCCGTACCGAAACCGGAACCCCGCAGCCGCTATGGAAACCCGCGATCCTACGTGGTTTTCGGCGAGCGCTATTACACCCTGCCCACCAGCAAGGGCTACCACCAGCGCGGCCTGGCGTCCTGGTACGGCACCAAGTTTCACGGCATGCGCACCTCCAGCGGCGAGCCGTATGACCTGTACGGCATGACCGCGGCCCACAAGACCCTGCCGCTGCCAACCTACGTGGAAGTGACCAACCTCGAAAACGGCCGCTCCGTGATCGTCAGGGTCAACGATCGCGGACCGTTCCACAGCAACCGCATCATCGACCTGTCCTATGCCGCTGCGTACAAGCTCGGCATGCTCGGCAAGGGCACCGCGCGCGTGGACGTGCGCGCCATCGATCCGCTGGCCCCGGAACACGTACCCGACCACAAACCCGTGCTGGTCCAGGTGGACAGCGCATCGCGCAAACCCGCCGATGCACAGCTCTTTCTGCAGGCCGGTGCCTTCCGGAACGAGACCAATGCCCTGCGATTGCAAAAGAAAATCCAGGGCGGGAACCTGGGCAGCGTGCATGTTGTCAAGGCATCGACCCAGCGCGGCGTTTTCTACAAGGTGCAGGTCGGCCCGCTGGCGGGCACGACGGAAGCGAACCGTATTGCGCAGTCGCTCAGGACACTGGGCATCAACGAGGCCCGCACACTGACCAAACATCCCGCTGCCGTTGCAAAACCCCGGCGACATGCGGAAAATGCAGACACTCCGGCGGATCGACACAACTCACAGGGTAATCATGCGCAATAAACTGTTTTTTCTCGTTGTTTCATTCCTTTTCGTTGTTTGTTCCAGCCTCACCCGGGCCGATGTACTCGCCTCCGTCTCCGCGCAGGGAAATCCGCACGCGGCGACGCCGACGGCAGCCGACATGCCGATCCCCAGACCACCATCCACGGGTGCCAAGGCATTCATCATCATGGACTACAACAGCGGGCAGGTGCTGGCACAGGAAAATGCGGACAAGTCCTATGAACCCGCCAGCATCACCAAGCTGATGACCGCCTATGTCGTTTTCAACGAACTGGAAGCGGGCAAGATCACGCTGAAAGACATGGTGACCGTCAGTGAAAAAGCCTGGCGCACGCCCGGCTCGCGCATGTTCGTCGAGGTCGGCAAGCAGGTATCCGTGGAAAACCTGATCCAGGGCATGATCGTCGAGTCCGGCAACGATGCCACCGTTGCCCTGGCGGAATACATCGCCGGCAGCGAAGACACCTTTGCCGCGCTGATGAACCGGACTGCCGAGGCACTGGGACTGACCGGCAGCCATTTCACCAACTCGACCGGGCTACCCCACCCGGATCATCATATGACCGCGCATGACATCGCCATCGTCGCCGTCGACCTGATCCGCCGCTTCCCGGAGTATTACAAGTGGTATTCCCAGAAGGAATTCACCTACAACAATATCACCCAGCATAACCGCAACAAGCTGCTGTGGCAGGACGATTCGGTGGATGGCATGAAAACCGGCTACACCGATACCGCCGGCTACTGCCTGGTCACCTCCGCAAAGAAAGACGGCATGCGACTGATCACCGTGGTACTGGGCACACCCAGCGCCAATGCGCGCATCAGCGCCAGCCAGGCCCTGCTCAACTACGGGTTCCGCTTCTTCGAATCCCACAAGCTGTATGACGCCGGTACCACGCTGGCCTCCTCGCGCATCTGGAAAGGCAACTCCGACACCGTCCCGCTCGGCCTGAACAAGCCGCTGTATGTCACCATTCCGCGCGGCCGCTACGACCAGTTGCAGGCAACGATGCAGGTGGACAATCGCATCATGGCGCCGGTGGAAAAAGGCGAATCGCTGGGATCCGTGCAGGTCCGGCTGGACAAGGACCTCGTGACCAAGGTGCCGCTGGTCAGCCTCGACGCGGTCACGGAAGGGTCATTCCTGCACCGCGTGACCGACGCGGCCCTGCTGTATTTCCAGTAGCTGCACGCTACATGGCCATCGTCTATCTGAACGGTGACTTCCAGCCACTGGAAGAAGCCCGTGTGTCGGTGCTGGATCGCGGTTTCCTGTTCGGGGACGGTATTTACGAGGTCATCCCGGTGTACGGCGGGCGGCTGTTCCGTCTGTCCCGGCACCTCGCTCGCCTGCGCAACAGCCTCAACGGGGTACGCATAGACAATCCCCTGACGGACACGCAATGGGAGGCGATGCTGACCGCACTGGCAGCGCGCAACGGCGGTGGCGACCAGACGGTGTACATGAAGGTCACGCGCGGCACAGACAGCAAACGCGACCATGCCTTTCCGTCCCGGATTGTACCAACGGTGTTCGCGATGAGTTCCCCGTTGCCGGCCCAGCGCGATCCCGGCAGCGAGCCGGGGGTCGGTGCCATCACGCTCGCGGATATCCGCTGGAAGCTGTGTAATATCAAGGCCATCACGTTGCTGCCCAACGTTTTGCTGCGCCAGCAGGCCATCGACGCCGGCAGCGTCGAGGCCATCCTGATCAACGACGGCTACGCGATCGAGGGTGCGGCCAGCAACCTGTTCATCGTCAAGAACGGCCTCATCATCACACCCCCGCTGAGCAACGCCCTGCTGCCCGGGATCACGCGCGACCTGATCCTTGAACTCGCTGCCGCCAACGCCATGCCGTATGGAGAGGCCGACGTTCCCGAGGCCGACCTGCACGATGCCGACGAGATCTGGTTGACCAGTTCCACACGTGAGATATCACCGGTGGTCAGGCTCAACGACCGGCCGGTCAACGACGGCCGTCCCGGGCCGGTATGGAAAAAAATGATCGGGCTCTACCAGGACTACACCGCCGCGGTACGGCGGGGTGAGAAGGACTAGAACCTGTCTCAGCATTCCGCGTGAGCCGCGTTGCTGGCTGACACCCGGTCCGGCAAGGCGCAGCGAGGCAACACAACAGGGCCGAATTTCAGGCGCAACCCTTTGGGACCGTGGAATGCTGAGACAGGTACTGGCGCCAGCTCCATGCCGGGACTGGCCCGGAGGGCCGTGCGCAAGCGACCTGCCGGCCGCTGGCGTCAGCGGCCGGCAGGTCTCAGGACCGGAATAATCTGCTTATTCGGGTGGCCTGGGGGGCGGACGGGAATTGCCACTGCTCTGGGAGGGATTGACCACGATGGCCGGCGGATACCCGCCCCAGCCGTACCCGCCGTACCCGCCGTACGGGCCATAGCCACCACCGTAGGGTCCTCCCCAGCCATAGGGACCGCCGCCCCAGCCATAGGGACCATACCCTCCGTAGTACCGGTCATAGTACCGGTCATGATCGTGGTTATTACCGAACCAGTCGCTCGGGTTCATCATGTTGCCAAAATTAAATGCCTGAGCGGAACCGGTCCCCAAAGTCAAGCCGACAAACAGCAAAATCGCATTTTTATTCACCGCACGATACCCTCCATCTCACAATATAACTTATTTATAACCTATCTTATTGAAATCCGTAAGCCTTCGTTCCACGAGGGAATGATGCAATCCGGCGATCATTGCAGTATAACCATAAATAAAATCCACTCTTCCTGACTTGCGTCAAGTTGGACCAAATGCGAATCAGTGTTTAATAATCAACAAGTTCGGACTGTTCTACGGGCAGTGGCGCCCGTCCCTGGGGTGAGCAACATTGCGGGCGTAGATACGACGGTGCCGAAACCAGAATTGTGCACAACAAACCGGAAACGGGGGATAAGATGAATAAATGGATCGGATTTCTATTACTGCTGAGCCTGCCGCTGGTAGCGGCGGCAGAAGACTACCAGTCCACACTGCTGGTGCAAACCGGGACCCTGCGCGAGAGCGACCTGATCGTGCGTACCGTGACGGACCTGGAAAGCAACAAGATCTGTCTCGCATTCTACGTCCATACCACGGGTACCAGTCCCAGCATGAGCTGCTATGACTCCAGGGCGGGGTTCCGTTCCCAGGTCACCCAGACCGGACATTTCAAGAAAGGAAAACTGGTCGTACGGAAGATCGAGGACTCGGTGAACAAAGTGACCTGCCTGGTCGCGTACGTGAGCACCGCAGGGACGGCACCGGCCATCAACTGTTACAACAGTGTCCCGTCGACCCGGCACGAGATCGTGCGCTCCGCTCACCTGCGCGAGGGTGACCTGGAAATCGAACGGGTACTCGAGGCAAACGGCAGCACGACCTGCCTGATCGCCTATGTCACCGGCGGCAGCGCCAGGCCCTCCCTGACCTGCTACGACAGTGGCCCGAAGAAGAATGCAAGCGGCGGGTTGACGCAGGTGAGCCACATGCGCGAGGGAGACCTGGTGGTCCGCAAGGTCCTGGATGAGTCCAACAACAAGGAATGCCTGATTTCCTACGTCAGTACCGAGGGCACCTCACCGTTCATCTACTGCTTCAACAAGGAAGGCGGTGCCGCGACACCGGCTTCCGGGGCCAAACGCCAACCGGAATCGACCGCTATCGGGCCCGGCTGGAGACCAAAGCCGTACGGGCAGTAGCCTCCCGGGACCGGGGGTAAATCCGCCAGGTTACCGCATGCGGTGACCTGCAGTGACCGGTCGGTGCGCCGGATATCCGCCAGTTTGCCCAGTGACTTGCGCAGCGGCGCATGACGATCCGTGGAATGCCGCCAGCGACCGGCCGCCCATCGATAGACGTGGCTGCCTGGTTTGCGCGTAGCTGACCGTGTTGGCGGCGCGCGCACCGGCGCCAGATGCGGCAGGCATTCCAGGTAGCGACAGGCCGGGTCCACACGTCGCGGAAAACCGGAACCAGGCAATCCGTCCCGGTGTGCGCCGGTCCGGCAGATACAGGATTCCCTGCGGGAACAGCGGCAGCACACGAAGTTGTCCTGCGCACCCCGTGCTGCGGGACGTCCGGCGACTATTTCGCGGCAGCGCGTTCCTTCGTCTCCTTGATGACTTCCTCGGCCACGTTGCGCGGACACGGCGCATAGTGCAGGAACTCCATGGAGAACTGCCCGCGACCGGAGGTCATGGTGCGCAGATCGCCGATGTAGCCGAACATGGTGCTGAGCGGGCACTCGGCCTTGACATGCACGTTGGTCACGCCCGCTTCCTGTGACTTGATCATGCCGCGACGGCGGTTGAGGTCACCGATCACGTCTCCGACGTGATCTTCCGGGATGTAGACATCCACACGCATGATCGGCTCGAGCATCTGCGGGCCGGCCTTGGGCATGGTCTGCCGGTAACCGGCGCCCGCGGCCAGCTCGTAGGCGATCGCCGACGAGTCGACCGGGTGATAGCCACCATCGATCAGCGTGACCTTGAAGTCGAGGCACGGGAAACCGGCCAGTACGCCCCTGTCCATGCTCTTCTGGAAGCCCTTGTCCACGGCCGGCCAGAACTCGCGCGGCACCGTGCCACCGGTGACCGACGATTCGAACACATAACCGCTGCCCGGCTCGCCCGGCTCGACCACGTAGTCGATCTTGGCATACTGGCCGGAACCACCGGTCTGTTTCTTGTGTGTGTAGCTGTCTTCCACGCGCTGCGTGATGGTCTCGCGGTAGGCCACCTGCGGCTTGCCGACGGTTACGTCGACGCCGTGGGTGCGGCGCAGGATGTCGATCTTGATATCGAGGTGCAGCTCGCCCATGCCCTTGAGGATGGTCTCGCCGCTGTCCTCGTCGGTTTCCATGCGAAATGACGGGTCTTCCTTGATCATCTTGCCGAGTGCGATACCCATCTTCTCGGCCGCGCCCTTGTCCTTCGGTGCCACGGCCATGGAAATGACCGGGTCGGGGAACACCATCGGCTCGAGCGTGGCCGGCTCCTTCGGATCGCACAGCGTGTGTCCGGTCTGCACGTTCTTCATGCCGATCACGGCAACGATGTCACCGGCCTGCGCGCTGTCCAGTTCCTCGCGCGAGTCGGCATGCATCTCCACGATACGGCCGATGCGTTCGGTCTTGCCGGTAAAGGTATTGAGTACGGTCGTGCCCTTCTCCAGCTTGCCGGAATAGATGCGGATGAAGGTCAGTGCGCCGAAGCGGTCGTCCATGATCTTGAACGCCAGCGCGCGCAGCGGCCGGTCGGCATCGACCAGCGCGAACTTGCCGGTCTCGTGGCCTTCCAGATCCACTTCCGGCTGCGGGGTCACCTGGGTCGGATCCGGCAGGTAGTCCACTACCGCATCCAGCACCAGCTGTATGCCCTTGTTCTTGAACGCCGAACCACAGTAGGTCGGGAAAAAATGCAGTGCGATGGTGCCCTTGCGGATACAGCGCTTGAGGTCATCGATGGACGGTTCCTCGCCCTCGAGGTATTGTTCCATCAGGTCATCGTCCTCCTCGACCGCAGACTCGACCAGCTTCTCGCGCCATTCCTCGATGAGGTCCGCCATGTCCGCGGGCGGGTCCTGGATAGTATAGGCGGCCGGGTCGCCGGAATCGTCCCAGATCCAGGCCTTGCGTGTCAGCAGGTCGACCACGCCCCGGAACTGGTCCTCGATCCCGATCGGCAGGGTCATGACCAGCGGCGTAGCCGCCAGCACATCCCGCACCTGCTTCACAACGCGGTAGAAATCCGCGCCGATGCGGTCCAGCTTGTTGACGAATATGATGCGCGCTACCTCGGACTCGTTGGCATAGCGCCAGTTGGTCTCGGATTGCGGCTCCACGCCGCCGGAGCCACAGAATACGCCGACGCCGCCGTCCAGCACCTTGAGGGAACGGTACACCTCGATGGTGAAATCGACGTGACCGGGGGTATCGATGATATTCAACCGGTGGTCGTTCCAGTAGCAGCTGGTGGCCGCGGACTGAATGGTGATGCCGCGCTCACGTTCCTGATCCATGAAGTCGGTGGTCGCCTCGCCTTCGTGCACCTCGCCGATCCTGTGAACCCTGCCGGTCAGTTTGAGAATGCGCTCCGTGGTCGTGGTCTTGCCGGCATCCACGTGCGCGAAGATCCCGATGTTTCTGTACTTGGATAAATCAGTCATGTTCCTGCTACTCGTTATGGTTGGTCGTTAATCGTGCCCGGTGCCGGTCGACCACAACCCGGGCCGCAAGCGCAGAAATCCCAGACTGCAGACAGGGCAGTACGGAAATTACCGGCGATTGCGCGAAAACAGCGACGCGCGATTATAAACGAAAGCTGACATGAATCCATGAATCGACCGAATATTGCGCCCGCGACGCGGAAAATCTGCCGGTTGCGACGGTGAGGCGGCACACCGGCCCCGGCAAACACGGTTCCTGCCGGCGGTTTGCCGGGACCGCCATCGATGGAAGCCCGTACGCTGCTGGTGAATTCTGACGAGTGGGTACTGGCCGGACCCGGGCGAACCTGCCAGGACCAGCACCGCAACTGCCCGCGCTACGGCAGGAGCCCTGTCCGCTATGGGCAGGAGCCGCTGCAGCCCGGCCGGCTGCAGCGGGGAAAGCCCGGGGTGGATTCACCTGCCGCGGGAAGACACCTGGCAATCCGCCAGCCTCCCGGAACGGGACCAGGCCAGCACGCAACCCGACACCGGCGACCAAGCCCCGCTGCTCGGGGATAAGCGCGGGCACCACTCCAGGAGTCGGTCCGGCCCCCGGTCCGTGCCCGCTACAATTCGACGCCGCCAACCACACCGCCGGCCGGGTTGAGCCGGTAGACGGCCCGGCCCGGCCCGGTCTGTTCGACGCGCAGGCGCAGTTCGATCCCTGACCGGCACGTGGCCAGGTGCTCGTAGCGAAACAGCACACACAGACCACGCCCCTGTTCCGCCGCTTTCTGCAACCGTTTGCCCATCAGTTCCGTCGCACAGCCGGGCCAGGCCAGCACAGCACTGCACCCCCCGGTCTCCAGCAGCGATTCCACGGTCCAGAGCGCACTGCGCCCGGGGTGTGGATTGACCTGCAGCAGGTGACTGGCATTGATCTGCGGATCGGTGAAGACGGTGGCACGCGCCGCAAAGGGTGGCGTCACCAGTGCGATCGTGCGCCCCTGCCGGCTCAGCCGGCGCAGTGCCGGTAGCAGCAGGTCGGTGGCATCAGCGAGCATGTCCGGCACGATGATCTCGACCACGCCACCCCGGGGCCAGCCACCTCCGGGCAGCAGCGTGTCCAGTCCGTCGAGCCCGCCGGGCACTACGCGGGAGGCGCCGAGTGGCGTACCCGGTTCCGCGGCATCGAGGTGATAGAGTCGGGATGCGGTATTCATCGCTTGATCTCCTTGCGCAGTACGCCTACGGCGAGGCCCTCGATCACCAGGTCCTGTTCCCGCAGGTCGACACGAATCGGTTCATAATCCGGGTTTTCCGGCATCAATCGCACAACGGACCCGCGTTGCCGGAAACGCTTGACCGTTACTTCCTCATCGAGTCGTGCGACCACGATCTGCCCGCTTTCCGCGCTTGCCGCGCAGCGCACGGCAAGCAGGTCGCCATTCAGGATGCCGGCATCGCGCATACTGTCGCCGCGCACCCGCAGCAGGTAGTCCGCGGCAGGGTGGAACGTATCGGGGTCGACCTGGCAGTAGTCCTCGATGTGTTGCTCGGCGAGGATCGGTTCGCCGGCCGCGACACGCCCGATCACCGGCAGGCCATAGTCCTCTTCCAGCAGGCGGATGCCGCGCGAGGAATTGGGCACGATCTCGAGAAAACCCTTGCGTTCGAGTGCGCGCAGGTGTTCTTCCGCCGCATTGGGGGAGCGAAAGCCGAGGGCGTCGGAAATTTCCGCGCGGGTCGGCGGACACCCCTCTTCCGCAAGGTGACTGCGAATGAGTTCGAGTATTTCGGACTGCCGGGGGGTAAGTTCGTCCTGTGCCATGGCTCGATTACTGGTTATCCATACAGTAACTGTGATTATATACAGTATTCGGGCGGATGCAAGCCCCGCTTCCCCCGGCGCCGCCCGGCGGCGCCCGGCGGCGCCCGGAAAGCAGCCGCCGGCGCCGGGGTACGGACAGGCCGGCGGAATTTGATTATCATAGTCGCCCCGGGCGGACCAGAACCATGTCAGACACTCCATATCCCCCACAACAGCGGCATTCCGTAGCCGTCAAGGTCGGACACATCGTGATCGGAGGAACCGCCCCGGTCGTGGTGCAATCGATGACCAATACCGACACCGCGGATGTTGCGGCCACCGTGCGCCAGGTCCGTGAGCTGGCCGTTGCCGGCTCAGAACTGGTGCGTATCACGGTCAACACCGAGGCGGCCGCCGCGGCCGTACCGGCCATCGCGGAACAGCTGCAGCGCTCCGGCCTGGACGTACCGCTGGTCGGGGACTTTCACTTCAACGGACACAAGCTGCTGGCAAGGTTCCCCGACTGCGCACAGGCCCTGGCCAAGTACCGCATCAACCCGGGCAATGTAGGACGTGGAAAAAAGCGTGATGAGCAGTTTGCGCAAATGGTGGAAACCGCCTGCCGCCACGACAAACCGGTGCGCATCGGGGTCAACTGGGGAAGTCTCGACCAGGCCGTGGTCGTGCGCCTGATGGATGAAAACTCGCGCCACCCGAAACCACTGGACGCGCGCGCCATCATGCACGAAATCATGGTGACTTCCGCACTCGAGAGCGCGGCACAGGCCGAAGCACTGGGGCTGGCGCACGACCATATCACGCTGTCGGCCAAGATGAGCGGCGTGCAGGATCTGATCGCGGTCTACCGCATGCTGTCACAGCGTTGCGAGTACGCGTTACACCTGGGCCTGACCGAGGCCGGAATGGGTTCCAGGGGGATCGTCGCCTCCACGGCCGCACTGGCCGTCCTGTTACAGGAAGGGATCGGCGACACCATCCGCATCTCGCTCACGCCTGAACCGGGCGGCGAGCGCACGCGCGAGGTGATCGTGGCCCAGGAACTCCTGCAGGCCATGGATCTGCGCCACTTCAGCCCGGCCGTCATTGCCTGTCCCGGGTGCGGCCGCACCACCAGCAGCTACTTCCAGCAGCTGGCCCGGGATATCCAGTCCCACCTGCACAAACGCATGCCGGAGTGGCGCACCCGCTACCCGGGGGTCGAGGCGATGAAGGTAGCTGTGATGGGCTGCGTGGTGAACGGCCCCGGGGAGAGCAAGCACGCGGACATCGGGATCAGCCTGCCCGGAACCGGCGAGATACCCGTGGCCCCGGTATACGTCGACGGCGAGAAAACCATCACGCTCAAAGGCGACAACATCGCCGCCGAATTCCAGCAAATCGTCGACGACTATGTGCGTCAGCGTTACGGCCGCTGAGTCTTGCAGGAAGTCCGGCCGCGGTCTGCGCGGCGCGCCTGCCGGCAACCGGTCCGCGCCGCGCTATTTCGGCCGCGCGGAGTGCAGGTTCGCCAGTCCGTTCAGGCCGGTACCGGTCTGTATGGAAACATGCCCGGCGGGATCCGGGCGGTGTCCGTCACGGGGGAGCACCGAACTCAGCAGGACCGCCGTAAACACGACCAGCGCGATCAGACCGAGTGAATTGAAATATTTCTTCGGATAACGCATGCCATTCCTGTTCGTTTGACCGACCCGCCGGCTGCGGTTCGTCTGCAAGCCGGTCATTCCGCCCCAACCATTCATCGGCACGGGCGGCCGGAGTTGGAGTTTTGGAGACAAATTCCATGCAGCCGGTCACAAAACGGCAACCCGGGCGGCGCTGCCGGCCGCTACAGACCCCATCGGAATCTTTACAAGATATTGTTATTCAATGTATTTATTGGCTCAAGAAGCGCCGTGGCCGGCCGCTAGTGCAACCAGAATGGTCCTGCCGAGGGGGCATATCGTGAGAAACCGCAAAGACCGTCGCAGGGCGCGGCCCGACAACGAGCGCGGCTATCGGGAGAACGGTCGCGAGGTACTGGCGAAGGAACGACGCAAGGGACGGGACCGGCGCAAGGAAAACCTGCGTTTCGAAGAGCGGCTGCTGGAGCTGGGAGAAATGCCCGGCATCAACCGGGACCGCGGTGCCTGATACGGCCGGCGACAGATTCCTGGGGATTTTCTCCCCCGCTTGTTGTACTATCGTCGCGGTCGCGGGCTAACCGGCAGTATGGTTTAACCCGTCGATCTGACGGAAATACTCGGTTACACGGATGCAGGTACGATACGGATGTTCCTCGTTGCGCCTCCAGTACATACCTTGCACGGTCTGTAATCGAGCACTTTATTATTCTTTGCTTTGAGGTAAGTTTTAATGGCTACAGGCACCGTAAAATGGTTCAACGAGTCCAAGGGCTTTGGTTTTATCGCCCCGAGTGACGGTGGAGACGACGTATTCGTGCACTTCTCCGCCATCAAGGGGGATGGCTTCAAGACCCTCGCAGAAGGTCAGAGCGTGACGTTCGACGTGGAAAGAGGTCCGAAAGGACTGCAGGCCAGCAACGTCACCGCTGGCTGATTCGCTGGCAACATCCATTTGCAGTACCGGAACCCCGCACATGCGGGGTTCATTTTTTTGCAGGTCGGACTGGAGAGCATTGGAGCCGGCGAGAGGATTTGAACCCCCGACATCCTCATTACAAGTGAGGCGCTCTACCAACTGAGCTACGCCGGCACTGACCGGAACGGGCAGGCGGTCATTCTAGCAGGCCACCGGGAAAGTTACAGGCAGACAGGGTGTGCAGCTGCAGCCCGGGCCGGGACGCCAGGATGTCGTGGACCGTCCGGGTGGCGCGGCCCGAATCGCTGAATGCAAGCCACCAGGTCCGGCGGGTATGCTGGCGGGCCCTGAGCACGGCATCCAGTCCCAGCTTGTGCATCTGCTCCACCCTCCCCTCGGCGCGTGTCCTGTCCTTGAAGATGCCCAGGGAGATGTAGTGCTGCTTGCCAATGAAATAGTCCTTGTCACCCAGCTTATCCAGCCTGCGGGCAACCTCCTGTGCCGCTTCCTGCGACATGGACGGCAGGTACACCCAGTACCCGCTCGCTTCACGAACCTCGGTCTGGCGTGGACTGGACGGCACGCCGAGCTGATCCAGTTGCCCGGCGACGGTGCGGGCCTCCTGTTCCTGTGCAAAGGGTCCCAGTGCCCGGCAGTTCCGCGCGACCGGATCGCCGGCACCCGGCGGAGCCGCTGCGGTCAGCTTGTCGATCCGGTCACCGGCAGCCGTACTTGCCGCCTGCTGCGATCCGGCCCCGTCGGCTGGCTGCTGCCCGGTCGCAACCGGGGCCGCTGCATTCAACCCGCCCTGCCCCACGGCAGCGGCCGCTGCCGGCGGTTGCGGGGCGGAGGCGGCCGCATCACCGGGCACGGTGGACTGCTGCCGGCTCTCCTGCAGGGTGACCAGGCGCTTGACCGACGCGGGCAGGGGCGGCAGTTCGGGATTGCGGCTGACGGAGGTATTGCTGTGTACCAGGTTCCAGCCCAGGTACGCCAGGTTTGCCACCAGCAGCAGGTACAGGATGTGACGCATCAGCACTCTCCGCTCAGGATGTCCAGCCCGTGCAGGACCAGGTCCGGTTCCACGTGACAGGGTGCATCGAGCAACGCAGGGACGCGCTCCGCGTCACCACCGGTCAGCAGCAGTAACGGTTCCCGCATGCAGTGCGCCGCCATCTGCCGGCTGATCTGCCCGATCGCCGCGACGGCAGCATACACGCTGCCACTCGTAATGGCATCCGCGGTCGTATCGGCCAGCAGGCGCACCGCAGCGCTCGCGGGCGCGGCCGCCAGGTTCGCCGTGTTGTCCCGCAATGCCTGCTGCATCAGGCCGATGCCCGGCAGGATCAGGCCACCACGGTGGGTCCCGTCCGTATCCACCAGGTCCAGTGTGATCGCCGTACCGCAGTCCACGACGCAGACTGCGGTACGGAACTGCGCGAACGCACCGACCATGGCAGCCCAGCGATCGATGCCCAGCGTCTGCGGTTCGGCATAACCGTTGCGCACGCCGGCGGCCATGGCCGTGGTCTGCATCCATACGGGCGCCAGCTGCCATTGCCGTTGCGACCAGGCGCCCAGTTGCCTGCGCGGTTCCGCACCGGCCACACTGGCGGCCACCACGGAACGGGGGCAGATCCCGGACCAGGCCTGTTCCGCCAGTTGCGCAATATCCCCGTTGCGGTGCACGAAACGACCGCCCCGGGTGATCCGGCCACCCTCCGACAGCGCCCACTTGACCGAGGTATTGCCCATATCGAGCAACAGCTTCATCGCTGCGCCCTCAGGCTGATCTCACCGGCAGCAAACCGCTGCAGCGCACCGTCTCCGGTTTCCAGCAACAATGCACCATCGCTGTCGATGCCACGCGCGACACCCTGCACCTGCCCGTGGGGCAATACCAGCCGGACCGGGCAACCGGCCAGCACATCGTGGTGCGTCCACTCGTCCCGGAAGGATTGCAGACCCTCCTGCTCGAAGATCTCCAGTACGGCAAACAGGTGCGTGACCAGGTCGGCGGCCAGCCGGTTGCGTGAGGGCGGCGCACCACCCAGCTGCGTCGCCAGGTCCGTCCAGGGCTGGTCGATCCCGCGGCCTGCCTCCGCCGGCATGCGCAGATTGACTCCCGCACCGATGATGACCGCGCACTGGCCGGTGGACTCGCCAACCACGTCGAGCAGGATTCCGGCCAGCTTCGCATCCCCGGCCAGCAGGTCGTTGGGCCACTTGAGCCCGACGTCCGCCACGCCATGCTGCTGCAGGGCGCGCAGCACGCCGACACCGACCGCCAGCGACAGGCCTCCCAGCCCGGCGGCACCCAGCGGGGTACGCCACAGCAGTGACAGATACAGGTTGCTGGCAAACGGTGACACCCAGGCGCGACCGTGCCGGCCGCGCCCGGCCGTCTGCATCTCGGCCAGGCAGACCGTACCCGAGGCCGCGCCCTGCAGCGCCCGGTCACGCAGGTGGGTATTCGTCGACGGGGTCTCCAGCAGCAGTTCGAGGGTATCCAGCCGGTCTCTGGCCTGCACAGCGAGCCCGGCCAGGATCCGCTCCCGCGAAAGGAGCTCGCAGGGACGGGTCAGACGGTAACCCTTGCCGCGCACGCTCTCACAGGAGACGCCGAGCGCGCGCAGGGTCCTGAGGTGTTTCCAGACCGCCATGCGGCTCACGCCGAGGGCCTCACCCAGCGCCGCACCGGAATGGAATTCACCATCGGCAAGATGGTGGAGGAGCTGGCCACGCAACTGCATGCGCGCAAGGGTACCACAGCCGTTTCAGGGCTCTACCGGCGTCGTCATGAGGTCGGGCGGGACGGGACGGGGCGGCACTAGTACATTCGCACTAGCTGATTGGTAGTAATGACATTTCCCGTGCACCCACGTAGGGTATTCAGCACCAGATGATGCAGTTACAAAAGTTTGATCAACTCCACTCATGGTGGCCTCAGGGCCACCTTTTTTTTCGCCTCCGCGGCTGCACGGGCGATCAGCCGCAGCTCACCCCGGTGCCTCCCAGGCCACAGTAGCCACGGGGATTTCTGGCCAGGTACTGCTGGTGATAGTCCTCGGCATAGTAGAATGCCGGCGCATCGAGCACTTCGGTGGTGATGGCCCCGAAACCGGCGGCGGCCAGGCTGTCCTGGTACGTGGCCAGCGAGGCGCGGGCCGCGGCGGACTGGGCTTCATCCTGCACGTAGATCGCTGACCGGTACTGGCTGCCGACATCGTTGCCCTGGCGCATCCCCTGGGTAGGGTCATGGGATTCCCAGAACAGCTTCAACAGTGCCTCGTAACCGGTCGCGGCGGGGTCATAGACCACCAGCACCACTTCGGCATGTCCCGTCAGTCCGGTGCACACCTCCTGGTAGGTCGGGTTCGGGGTGAACCCACCGGCATAGCCCACGGCGGTGGTGTAGACTCCGGGCACCTGCCAGAACTTGCGCTCCGCGCCCCAGAAACACCCCATGCCGAACAGCGCGGTTTGCATCCCGGCCGGAAACGGTGGCACCAGCGGGTGGCCGTTCACGAGATGACGTGCCGGCACCGGCATTGGCTCGTTGCGGCCCGGCAGGGCGTCTTCGGGTGTGGGCATCGTGGTGGATCCCGCCATGCTGGTTTCCTCCCGGCATTCGTTGCGTACATGGCTATGATAGCACCCGGACCGTTGACGGACGCGGCACCGGGACGCGGCGGTGCATGACTACCGGCCACCACTCCACACCGATATACTTCCCCCATGCGTTCCGGCAAACCCACCACCTATATCGGCATCGACAAGGATATCGACGGCGGCATGACCGACACCGGCCGCATCATCCGGGATGCATGGGCATTCGGCCTGATCCCGGAAACCGAGACCTGCGCCGGCTGGAACGCCCAGGGCATCGAACAGTTATGGGAACAGACACTGGCGGAATGGAGCAGGTACCAGCACCAGGTTTCGCGCCTGCCGGAGGAGATCCGTGCGCGCTACCTGCGCATCCAGCAGGAAGCCATGCAGCGGGCACGCGCTGCCGGCTGGGACGCCGAGCTGGGGGATGAGGATTGAAATCAGCACCTGCACTGTCGCGCATCCGCACACTCCGGTATATATTGCGCACCTGATCAGGTCCGGATAGAACACCATTGCCCGTACACCCTGTGCTTCCCGCCCTGTACCCGTCTCCAGTAACGGTATGCCGGATATGACCACGGCGCTGTGGTCTGCCGTCATGGCGACGGGGCTTGCCCTCGCCACCGCCGTATTATCGCTGTTTGCCTCGAGGTCACCGGGCATCCTGCGCCGGGTGGTCATGCCGCTTTTCGGACTGGCCGGGTTGTTTGCGCTGGCAGCCGGCCTGTCCGCGCTGGTCCACGGCGCAGCGGCAACGATGACGCTACCGCTGGGGCTGCCCTGGCTACCCTGGCGGATTCGTGTGGATGCCCTGTCCGGGCTGTTTCTCTGCGTGATCGGTGTGGTCAGTTTTGCCGTGGGTATTTACGGCTATGGCTACCTGCGCAGCTTCGAACGCGGACGGGATTCGCTGGCCGCACTGGGTGGTTTTACCGGCCTGTTCCTGACCGGCATGCTGCTGGTGGTACTGGCCGACGACGCCTTCCTGTTCATGGTGGCCTGGGAACTGATGTCACTGTCCAGCTATTTCCTGGTGGTCTTCCACCACGACAACGCCGCCAATCGCCGTGCCGGCTTTCTCTACCTGCTGATGGCACATATCGGGGGACTGGCCATCCTGATGGGCTTCGGGATTCTCGCCTCCTTCGGTAACGGCTTCAGTTTCACGGCCATGCGCGTTGCACAACTGCCATTTTCCTGGGCTACGGCCACCTTTGCGCTGGCTTTTCTCGGCTTTGGCATGAAGGCAGGTCTGGTACCCCTGCACGCCTGGCTTCCGGAGGCTCACCCGGCGGCACCCTCGCACATCTCGGCACTCATGTCCGGCGTGATGCTGAAAGTGGCGGTTTACGGTTTTATCCGCGTGATATTCGACCTCATTGGCCAGTTTCACTGGCAGTGGGGCGTGGCGGCGCTGTCCATCGGCAGTATTTCCGCGCTGATGGGTGTGCTCTATGCATTGATGCAGCACGACCTCAAACGCCTGCTGGCCTACCATTCGGTAGAGAACATCGGCATTATTTTCATAGGGCTGGGACTGGCGATCCTGTTTGCGGGCAGTGGCCATACCACGCTCGGGGCGCTTGCCCTTGTCGCTGCCCTGTATCACTGCGTCAACCACGCCGTGTTCAAGGGGCTGCTGTTTCTGGGTGCCGGCGCCATCCTGCACAGCGCCAATGAACGCGACCTGGAAAATATGGGTGGCCTGCTACGGCGCATGCCGTGGACCGGGCTGTTCTTTCTGACCGGTTGCATCTCCATCTCGGCACTGCCACCGTTCAATGGCTTTGTTTCCGAATGGCTCACCTTTCAGGCGGCATTGCAGGCCTGGCAACTGGACAGTGGGGTGCTGCGCAGCATCGTTCCGATTGCCGCAGCCATGCTGGCACTGACCGGCGCCCTGGCAGCGGCATGTTTCGTGAAGGTGTACGGCGTGGCCTTTCTCGGCCAGGCGCGCAGCCGTCAGGTGCGCCGTGCGCGACCGGTACCGCTGAGCATGCGCGCGGGCCAGGGGATACTGGCGCTTCTATGTCTGCTGCTGGGAGTGCTGCCGACGTCCTTCATCAGACTGTTGAACGAGATACCCCGGCAGGTACTGGGCCAGGGCCTGCCGCAGGCCACTGCCCACGGCTGGCTCTGGCTCACGCCGGTATCGCCGGCCACGGCAAGTTATGGTGCCCCGCTGGTGGCGATTGCCTTATTTGCCGGACTGGGAGCCGGTCTCTGGTTCTTCGGACGCGGCATCCGCCGGGTTCGACGCTGCGACGCCTGGGATTGCGGATTCGGCGCCCCTGGCCCCGCCATGCAGTACACCGCCACCTCCTTTGCACAGCCGATCCGCCGGTTGTTCGGAATGCTGTTCCTGGTGGACGAGGAGACGGCACCGCAGGAAGACGGCCAGCTGCGTCATCGCCTGCAGGTCAGGGACCGTGCCTGGGGTTTGTTCTATCTGCCGGTTGCGCGCGCAGTTGAGCGGGCAGCCCGGCAGGTGGTCCGGTTGCAATCGGGCAATGTGAGGATTTATCTCGGCTGGTCACTCGCAACCCTGCTGCTGCTGTTATGGGTCATGGCGTGAACGGAACGGCCTGGGCCCTGGCCACGCTGCAGGCCCTCCTGTATGTGGCACTGGCACCGCTGCTGGCCGGCTGGGTCCGCCGGCTCAAGGCGCGGCTGCAGAACCGTCGCGGCGCCCCGCTGCTGCAACCCTACCGCAACCTCTACAAGCTGTTTGCCAAGGAAGCGCGCATGGCGCACACCGCATCGCTGCTGTTTCGCGCCGCCCCGTATATCGTGTTCGTCGCCACCTGGCTGGCCGCCGCGGCGATTCCCCTGCTGTCCACCGGGCTGCCGACCGCGGCGATCGCCGATGTCATCGTGGTCGCCGGGTTGCTGGCGCTGGCCCGCTTCTTTCTGGCGCTGGCCGGCATGGACGTCGGTACGGCGTTCGGCGGGATGGGCGCCTCGCGGGAAATGTTCGTATCCGCGCTCGCCGAGCCGGCCATGCTGATGGCCGTGTTCAGCCTGGCCATGACCGCACACAGCACCAATCTCGCCAGCGTGGCGGATTACCAGCTGCTCAATGCAAGCGTCCTGCGCCCCTCCTACCTGTTTGCCCTCGCGGCACTGGTGCTGGTGGCGGTAGCCGAAACCGGACGCATCCCGGTGGACAACCCCTCCACCCACCTCGAGCTGACCATGATCCACGAGGCAATGATCCTGGAATACTCCGGCCGACACCTGGCCCTGATGGAATGGGCGGCCCAGCTGAAGCTGATGCTGTACGGCGTCCTGCTCGCGAATGTCTTTTTTCCCTGGGGGATCGCCCGGGACACCGGGCTGGCGGCACTGGGTCTGGCCGGCGCGGTCATCGCCGGCAAGCTCGCCGTGCTGGGCGCGCTGCTCGCGGTGAGTGAAACGGTGCTGGCCAAGATGCGCCTGTTCCGGGTCCCCGCCTTCCTCAACCTGGCGCTGCTGCTCGGCCTGCTGGGCCTGCTGAGCCACGTCATCCTCGAGGTGGGCACGTGAACCTCGAACAGTTGCCGCACCTGCAGCAGCTCGTGCTGGTGCTGGCCGCTGTGGTCCTGTTCACCTCGTTCGCGCTGCTCGAACAGACCCGGCTGGTGGCCGCCATCCACGCCTTCGCCTGGCAGGGCGTGCTGGTCGCACTGGTCACCGCGGTCGTCGCCGTCAGCGGCGGTTATACGCACCTGTATGTGTCCGCCGCGCTGACCCTGGTCCTCAAGGCCGTGCTGATCCCCTGGATGCTGCACCGGCTGGTGCGCCGGCTGGAACTGGACCGCCACAGCGATCCACTGCAACGGCCCGCCCTGGTGACCATGGCCGCGGTGGCACTGGTCATCTTCAGCTACTGGCTGGTACTGCCCATCGTGCAGCAGGCGCTGCTGTTCACGCGCAATATCGTTGCGGTCAGCCTGGCGGTGGTCTTGATCGGCCTGCTGATGATGGTGGTGCGCCGGCAGGCCGTTGCCCAGGTGCTCGGTTTCATGTCGATGGAGAACGGCCTGTTCCTGGCCGCGGTGTCCGCGACCGGCGGTATGCCGCTGATCTTCGAACTGGGTGTGGCCTTCGACGTGCTGGTCGCCATGGTGCTGTTCGGGGTGTTCTTCTTCCAGATCCGCGAAAGCATCGATTCCCTGGACGTGGACCGCATGAACCGCCTGACCGAGCGGGGGGACGACGCATGATCCGGGCCGCGGGACTCACCGTCTCCCTGCCGCTGGCAGGCGCCCTGCTCCTGGCCCTGGTGCGACAGCTGAGGGCGGCCGGCTGGATCAACGTGGCGGTCAGCGGTCTCACCCTGACTGCCGCACTGGCCGTTGCCGTCGGCGTGGCGCAGCAGGGCGAGATTGCCGGGGGCGGCCTGCGGATCGACGCCTTCAATGTCTACCTGCTGGTGCTGACCGCGTTCGTCGGCCTGACCACGTCGATCTTCTCGCGCCCGTACATGCAGCACGTGTGCAACAGCGGGCGCACCACGGAGCGCGGCATGCGCCTCTACCACGTCATGTTCCAGGCCTTCATGTTCACCATGCTGCTGGCCCTGTCGACGGACAACCTCGGTGTGCTGTGGGTGGCGATCGAGGGCGCGACCCTGGCCACGGTATTGCTGGTGTCCCTGTATCGCACCCCGGAAGCGGTGGAAGCGGCGTGGAAGTACTTCATCCTCTGCGGCGTGGGGATCGCGCTGGCCCTGTTCGGCACCGTGCTGCTGTATTTTGCGGCCCAGCACGTGGTGTCGGACCCCGCCACGGGACTCAACTGGAGTACGCTGTATGCCAGCGCGCCACACCTGCAGCCGTCCATCATGGGACTGGCCTTCGTGTTCCTGCTGGTCGGCTACGGCACCAAGGTGGGGCTGGTCCCGATGCACCAGTGGCTGCCGGATGCACACTCGGAGGGTCCCACGCCCATGTCCGCCGTACTCTCGGGGCTGCTGCTGAACGTGGCGCTGTACGCGGTCGTGCGACTCAAGATGCTGGTGGACGGATCGCTCGCCGCCACCGCCTCCCCGCACCTCGCCGGCTACCTGCTCATGGGCTTCGGCATGGTCTCCTTTCTGGTGGCCGGTCTGTTCCTGCACCGCCAGCGCGACATCAAGCGCATGTTCAGCTACTCCTCGATCGAACACATGGGACTGATGACCTTCGCATTCGGACTCGGCGGCGCCCTGGCCACCTTCGGCGCCCTGCTGCACATGCTGGTGCACTCGCTCACCAAGTCGGCAATCTTCGTCACCGTCGGTCACGCCACCCACATCAGCAACACCCAGAATATCGACCACATCCGCGGGCTGATCCGGACCCAGCCGGCAGTCGGCTGGGGGCTGTTGCTCGGTGTGGTCGCCATCGCCGGATTCCCGCCCTTCGGCGTATTCACCAGCGAATTCCTGTTGCTGAGTGCGACCATGCAGTCACAGCCGTGGTTTACCCTGGCACTGCTGACCGGCCTGGTGGTGGCCTTCGCCGGGCTGTTCCGTCACCTGCACCCGATGGTGTACGGCGCGGCACCGGAAGGACAGCAGCCGGTGACCGCAAACATGCTGCCGGTGCTGGTACACCTGGGACTGGTGCTGTGGCTGGGCCTGTCCATCCCGGCATTCCTCGCCAGCTGGCTGGATCGTGCCACCGGCCTGATTACCGGGTCCCACCTGCTATGAGCCGCTTCGACTGGTTGTCCGAACTGCTGGCCCAGCTCGAAGACGAGCACGTACTGGTACTGCACGGCGACGCCCGGCAACTCGCCCCGGCCCATACCCTGGACCTGGA
The DNA here is from genome assembly GCA_964443845.1 of uncultured Ectothiorhodospiraceae bacterium. Classification (GTDB taxonomy): domain Bacteria; phylum Pseudomonadota; class Gammaproteobacteria; order UBA9214; family UBA9214; genus UBA9214. The sequence continues at coordinate 9,130 of CAYUFA010000023.1, read as the reverse complement.
TCCCGAGGACTGGAGCAGCATGGCACGTGTCGCGGCCCGATTCGGCTGTCGCTGGGCCGGCATCTGGGCCGACATGATCGGGGACGAGTTTCTCATCCGCGCCTGTCTGGCCTGGCGCGGCGATTACCTGGTACTGACGACCCGCATCCCGCTGCGCCAGCCGCTGCTGAACTCACACACGCCGTACTTCCCGGGCGCCAATCGCCTCGAACGTCACCTGCAGGACCTGTATGGCATCGTGCTGTCCGACCATCCGGACAGCCGGCGCTGGACCCGGCACCTGGCCTGGCCGGAAGGCAGCTATCCCCTGCGCACGGACTTCCCGGCAGGCGGCCATGCCCCGAAACGCACGCCGCCGGACAGTGACTACGCCTTCGTCCACGTGCTGGGCAACGGGGTGTACCAGATCCCGGTCGGCCCGGTGCATGCCGGCATCATCGAACCCGGTCACTTCCGCTTCCACGCAGTCGGCGAAACGGTACTACGCCTGGAAGAACGGCTTGGTTACGTGCACAAGGGCATCGAAAAGATCGCCGTGGGCCGCGCTCCCGCGGGCCTGGCCCGCCTTGCCGCACGGATCTCCGGCGACACGACCGTGGCACATGGCTGGGCGGCCTGCATGGCCATGGAGCGTGCCGCCGGGCTGCGCGTGCCGGAACGGGCCCTGTTCGTGCGTGCGCTACTGGCCGAACGGGAGCGCGTGGCCAACCACCTGGGCGACATCGGCGCCATCTGCAACGATGTCGCCTTCAGCTTTGCGCATATGCAGTTGAGCCGCCTGCGCGAAGACTGGCTGCGCACGAACCTGTCCGTGTTCGGTCACCGCCTGCTCATGGACTGCATCGTGCCGGGTGGAGTCACCCGTGCACCGGGCCGGGAAGACGGCGAGCGGCTGCGCCGGCAACTGCATGCCCTGCAGCAGGAACTGGCCACGCTGACACCGATCCTCGCGGACGACCCCTCGCTGGAAGACCGGTTGTCCGGCACCGGAATCCTGTCCGGCGCAGACGCGCGGCAACTGGGGGTCACCGGCTACACCGGCAAGGCCAGCGGGGTGGATTACGACCTGCGCCGTGACCATAAATATGCCCCGTACGACCGGTTCGATGTCCATTCACCCTGCCTGGCGGAAGGCGATGTGGCCGCCCGTGTGACGGTCCGCCTGCAGGAAATCCAGCATTCCCTGCTGCTGCTGGACAGCCTGTTGCAGCAACTGCCGGATGGCGAGTTGACCACCCCGTGGCCGGCGGTACAGGAAGGCGCCGAGGGCATCGGCCTGGTCGAGGGCTGGCGCGGGGAAATCCTCAGCTACGTACGCTTCGACGCGGACGGCCGGGTGGCGCGCTTCTTCCCGCGCGACCCGAGCTGGTTCAGCTGGCCGACACTGGAACGGCTGATCCACGGCAACATCGTTCCGGACTTTCCGGTCTGCAACAAGTCGGTCAACGGCTCGTATTCCGGACATGACCTGTGAGGGCTAGCCCATGTTCCGCATCCTGAAACAGAGCCTGCGCACCGGCATCGTCACGGAGCCGGTCATCCCGGCCGCTGCGGACGACCTGAAGACCCTGGGCGTGGAACTGCGCCGCACCATCCACACACGGATCGGGCGCAGCCTGGCCATCCGCCAGGTCGACGCCGGTTCCTGTAATGGCTGCGAGCTGGAAATTCATGCCCTGAACAACCCGTACCACGATATCGAACGCTTCGGCATCCACTTCGTGGCCTCACCCCGGCATGCCGACGTGCTGCTGGTGACCGGCCCCGTCTCGCGCCATATGGAAAGCGCCCTGCGGCGCACCTGGCGGGCGACGCCAGCACCGAAATACGTCATCGCAAGCGGTGACTGCGCCTGCAACGGCGGGGAATTCGGCGTTTCCTATGCCAGTTGCGGGGCCGTGGGAAACGTCGTCCCGGTGGATATCAGGATTCCCGGCTGTCCGCCCGCGCCGCTGGACCTGCTGCGGGGGTTGCTCGGCGTATTGCAACTGCACCCGGACAGGCTGCCGCAACCATGATCCCGGTCAAATGGTCCTGACGATCCGCGCCGGCCACGACCGTTCCGTCCGGCTGTGCGCAGGTCCGGGCAGTGACGCGGCCGTGCCGCCCGGCGATTTTGACCGCACAGCGGCTTTTGCTGTATTTTTCCGCCTGCCCGGCCATTCCTGGTACCGGGTCCCCGCCGCGCAGGGCAGGTTGCGCGCGGCCCCGGCACCCGCCGCGGGATAGCACCGAAGCCGGCTGACGGCCAATCATTCACCCGGGCCGGCCCGACGGGGGCGCAAGTGGACACCAGCACAAGAAACCGCCGGATCAAGCGCCTGCTTGGCGCCCTTGTGTTCACCGCCATCGGCTTCCGTCTCTCCGCAAGCGTCCCCACGGCGGAGATTGCCTGGGTCGCGGGGATCCTGCTGCTGACGATCTTCCTGTTCGTATTCGAAGTCGTCGAGGTCGACGTGGCCGCGGCATGCATCATGGTCCTGCTCGGCCTGCTGTCAGTGGCCGGTCCGGCATGGTTCGGCTTCGAGCAACCGTTCGTGTCCAGCCAGCACCTGTTCGACGGTTTTGCCAGTAATGCGGTGATCTCGATCATCGCCGTGATGATCATCGGCAAGGGCCTGGACAAGACCGGCGTCATGAACACGGTCGCCGGCCTGATTGTCCGCCACGGAGGACGCACCGAACGGCGCCTCATTCCACTCATCTCCGCAACCGTCGCCTTCATCTCCAGCTTCATGCAGAACGTCGGTGCAGCTGCCCTGTTCCTGCCGGTCGTCAGTCGCATCTCGGCACGTTCCGGGCTGCCGCTGTCGAGGCTGCTGATGCCGATGGGATACTGTGCCATCCTGGGCGGCACCATGACCATGGTCGGGTCCAGCCCGCTGATCCTGCTCAATGACCTGATCCTGACTTCCAACCAGGCGCTACCGGCGGGACAGCAGATGGAAACCTTCGGGCTGTTCAGCGTCACGCCGGTCGGCCTGGCACTGGTAGCCACCGGCATCCTCTACTTCGTGGCGTTCGGCAAGATGGTGCTGCCGGTGCGCGCTGGTGAGAGCAGCACGATCGGCTCCAGCACCACGGCGTATTTCCAGGATGTCTACGGTATCGACTACGCGCTGTTCGAGGCGACGGTTCCTGCCGGCAGCACGCTCGTGGGCAAGACGTTCGACGAGATCGAGACGCTTGCGCACATCCGCATCATCGCCACCATGCGTCCCGACCGGGAAACCCGCATCGGCCCGGGCGCACTGGCGCGCGACCAGGGTATCGAGGCCAGCATGGTACTGGGTATCCTGGCGTCGCCGGCCAACGTGGAAAGTTTCGTACGGGAGTACGGACTGTCCAGCAGCCGCAACCTCGATACGTTCGGCGAATCACTGTCACCGACCCGATCCGGTGTGGCCGAACTGGTCATCCCGCCCGGCTCACAGCTGATCGGCAAAAGCGCGCGCGACGTCTGGATGCGCAAGACGTACGGGATCGCCATGGTCGCCCTGCATCGTGACGGCAGGACCCTGCGCGAAGGGGATGACATACGTAACCTCCCGCTGCGGTCCGGCGATACCCTGGTGGTGCACACCACCTGGGATGCCCTGTACCGGCTGGAGTCGAATCCCGACTTCGTGGTCATCACCACGGAATACCCGCACGAAGAGGTGCGCCCGCACAAGGTCGGTCATGCACTGGTATTTTTTCTGCTCGCCCTGGCGCTGGTGCTGTTCTCCGACCTGCGCCTGTCGGTCTCGCTGCTGACCGGTGCGCTGGGCATGGTACTCGCCGGTGTACTCAGCATGGACGAAGCATACCAGGCAGTCAGCTGGAAAACCGTGTTTCTCCTCGCCAGCCTGATCCCGCTCGGCATGGCGGTCGAGAACACCGGTACGGCGGCCTGGATCGCGGAACAGACGCTGTCGCTGCTGGGAGACGTCCCCACCTGGATCCTGCAGGCTGCCCTGGCCGGGCTTGCCACGTTCTTCACCCTGGTGATGTCCAACGTGGGCGCCACCGTGCTGCTGGTGCCACTGGCCGTCAACCTGGCACTCAAGTCGGGCGCGGACCCGGCCATGTTTGCACTGACCGTGGCCATTGCCACTTCGAATTCCTTCCTGATCCCGACTCACCAGGTCAACGCACTGCTGATGGGACCGGGTGGGTACCGGGTGCCGGATTTCATGCGTGCCGGCAGTATCATGACCGCGCTGTTCCTGCTGGTCATGATTATCATGATGAACCTGCTGTTCTGAGATTTCCGGGCATGCAAGGCATGCCTCGCGGGGGGTCCCGCACGCCCCGGTGGTTAGCGTTCCTGGCCGGGCCGCTGTCGACCTGCAGCGCGTTAGCCGCAACACCGCCCCCGGTATTGCCGGGCCTGACCGGCAGCACCGGGGGACACTGTCCGACGTGAGCTTCGTGCCCGGCTATCTGCTGGTCGCAAGCGAGGAAATCACCCGCCTGCGCAAGTCCAGGCGCATGACCCTGGCGGCAGGCGTGATCCGGGCCATGATCGCCTGGGAAGCCGGACAGTCCGGCGCCGGGCCACCGCTGGATCAGGCCGCGCGCCGGAACCTGCTGGACTACGCCGAGGGGATGCTGTTCCTGCTGGTGGCAATGACCTGCATCAACACGATGACGGATCGAAACGTGTGCGAGACATAGCGCGGCTGACTGGTCAGCAGGCGCTTCGGATTCCGCGCGCCGTTCTGGCTGGCGGGTTTCCTGTCCTTTTGCAGCTTTCCGGTTGCGGGCAACATGACCACCGCGCTGCCGATGTGCGCGCTCGTGCTGGCGGTCGGTGGCGACAACCGACGCTTTGTCACCCTGTCGTGCTTCGATATCGCGGTCGGCGCCAACGCCGGTGGTGCATACAGTCCATTCAGTGACATCACGACACCGATGGTGTGACAGGAAGGTGGGGTGGAATTCTGGACGTCCTTCGCCCTGTTCATTCCGTCGCCGGCCAACTTCCCGATGCCGGCGGCCATCATGCATTTTGCGATTCCCGCCGGCCACCCGCACACGGACAATGCAGCGGTGCACATGAAACCCGGCGCAAGAACGGTCACCGTACTGTTTCAGCTCACATCGTCACCGCGGTCTCGTTTCCTGACTTTCTCGACCTGCCGTCCGTACCGGGCATGCTGACCGGACCCGGCTGCCTGCAGGGAACCGGCTGCTTCCCGCGCCACGCGGAACAACGCATGATCAAGAACGGAACCGCGGGCGACATCGTGCCATGCGACGTGTTCAACAGGATCGCCCGGGCCAAGAGGGACACGCTGCTGTTCCTCTACGGCGTGGTGATGTGCGTCGGCGGCACGGGCCTTCCGGGTTATCTCGCCATGACCTCGAATGTGAGGCATTCACACTGGGGCCCCACCACGGCCAACGCGGGGTTCGGAGTGCTGTTTTCCGTTGGCGATAACATCCCGGTCATGTTCGGTGTACTGACCATGAACACGGGCATGTCCAGCGGACAGTGGCTGCCGGTGACCATGACGGCGGGGGTCGGTGGCAGACGCTGTCGGCCGGCCATGCCGCCAGCATCCTGCTCCACATGTGGATCAATGGCGCCTGCCTCTGACCGGCGCAACGGGTAGCGCCGGACCACCGCGCCGGTCGCCGGCAGCATGGCCCGGTGTTGCAGCGTGCCGGGCGATTGCTTATGGTTGATCTGCCGGACGCATGCCCGGTGCAACCAGACCGGCGTTACTGCCGGTCCTCCAGCTGCCGTGGAGAATGGGGTGGTCAACCAGGTTACAGAAACCTTCTTCCTGCCGGAAGAACTTGGGCGCCAGCACTGGACACTGCCGGCGGAACTCTACAACCTGGCGCGCACCCTGCTGTCACGCAGTGCTTTCGACTGCGCTTTCGTCCCGATTCGCAGCATGCAGTACCTGGCCGTGATCTCGCGCGACGAGATCGTGTTCGTCGACAGCCAGGCCTATGCGGTCCGGAATGGTGAAGGCGGCCGCCTGATCATGCTGGCGTGGAAATTCGACACCGACGGGCAGCGCGCAGCACTCGACCAGCCGCAACCCTGCCAGGTGGTCTGCTACCACCGGGAGAGCGCACAGCTGCAGCCGCGACTGGTCAGCGAATTCCGCGATGCGCTGGAACTGGTCGACCGGCGCTACCGGGACAGGGCCGTTCCGGCCGGTGGCGCACGCATCCTTCCGCTGGCCTGATCGGCAGCGCCGGCGGAAAATTCCGGACTGAGCACGATACCCGCCGTGGGCGGGGTGCGGGACGCGTGCCTGCCATGCCGAGGTAAAGGCTCCTCGGCGGGGATATCCGCCGTTACCGGGCGAGCAGGCGAGCCGTGCGATCCGGCCGGTTCCGCTAGCGGCCGGTGATCGCTGCAAACACGTTCGGCAGGCGTTCCGGCAGCCGCTCGACGTTGTCGACAATGGAAAAATTGTTTTCACCGAAGATGCGCGCCACGTAGCGATCCGCCTGCGGATCCAGCGTCAGGCAATAGGTATAGATACCTTTTGCGGCCAGTTCCTCCACCGCCTTCCTGGTATCGTGACGCAGGTACTGCGGATCACGCTCGTCGATATCGGCCGGTTCCCCGTCGGTCACCAGCAGCACCAGTCGCCGGGTGGCATTCTGGTTGCTCAGGTGCGTACCCGCATGGCGCAGCGCGGCGCCCATGCGCGTGGACAGCCCGCCCTGCATGCCGGCCAGCCGCGCCCTGGCCTCGTCGTCGTAGCGCTGGTCGAAATCCTTGAACCGGTAATAGCGGACATCGTGCCGGCCGTCCGAGGAGAAGCCGTGCACCGCGAACGTATCGCCGATGGAATCGATGGCCCAGCTCAGCAGTCCGGCCGACTCGCGCGTCAGCGACAGAATGCTCGGCGCCTCGTCGTATCCTTCCTCGCCTTCGCGGATGTCGCCGATCTTCTCGTTGGTGGACTCGGACAGGTCCAGCAGCAGCACGATGGCCAGGTCGCGGATATGCCGGGTGATGCGGATATTGATGCGCGGGTCCGGCATGATGCCGCGCCGGATGTCGATCATCGCACGTACCGCTGCATTCAGATCCAGTTCCTCGCCTTCCTCGTAGCCGCGCCGGCGTACGATCCCCTGCGGCTGCATGGCGTCGATCAGGTGGCGGATGCGCGAGGCCACCGGCTTGTACTTGTCCAGGATCTCGTTCATCTGCTCCGGGTCGCCACGCCCCATGCGACGCTCGATCACCGTGGTCCAGTCGGGACGGTTGAGTTGCACGTGATAGTCCCACTCCTGGTACACGAACGGGTCGGATACCGGCTCCTTGCCTTCCATCTGGTTGTAGCTGATCCCCATGTCCTCGTACGGGAACACCTCGGTCTCGCAGGTCCAGATTTCCTGCGCATCGTCACCGGCGTTCTCGACGTCCACCTCGTTGGCCATTTCGATGATACTGACCTTGCGTCGCACCTGTTGCTGCTGCTGCGGCAGATAGTCGGTGCCACGCGTCTCGAACAGGTTCTCCGCGAATGACCAGATGTAGCGATTGTCGTCACGGTACGGAAGCGGCAGGCTTTCCAGCATCCGCAGCGAGGGAATCGCCGCCTTCTCGACCAGCAGATTGTAGAACCGGACTCCGAACAGCCAGGAGGTCCGGTTGTGGAACGGATTCCTGTCCAGCTCTTCACGGAATTCCCCGGCCAGGGTATTGATGAATTCCTCCGCATCACGGTACCCGTCGTCAAGCAGGCCAAGGGCCATGCGGCGCATGAGATCCACTGTCTCGTGCAGTGGCTCGGCCTTTTCCCGCGGGTCGGATTGTGCCTCGAAGAACGCCAGCCACAGCTTGCGCAGGCCCGGGAACTCGCGGATCGCAAGGTGCTCGACCCGCGCATCCTCGAACAGCTCGATCATCTTCATCTGCGCCGGGCTGAGCTGTTCGGCGGAGAGCGGCTCACGCGTATACACCATGTGGGCAGCACAGTGCGCTGCTGCCGCGCGGTAGATCGCAATGCCGGTGATACCGTGATATGCATCGAATGCATCCGGGAGGTGTACCTGGAAGTCCTCGATAAACGGCCTGAGTCCCTGGCGACTCTCGTAGTCGCCCGAGGTCGGGCGCATGAAAAAGGCCCTGCCCCACAACGCGCGCAGGTAGAAATTCAGCTTGCGCTGGTTGTCGATGAACAGCGTACCGCGCCGTTCCTTCTGCAGCACGGCCCGCGAGGAGTCCGTCTTCAGGCCAAAGTAAACCATCTGCCCATCGAGGTCGCGCTGGTGCGCCTGCGCACCCCACAGCGCCCAGCGGCGCAGACCACCCAGCGTCAGCTTGGACAGCAGCTCATCCATGTTTTCCATCATCGGTCGCAGGCCGCGGGGTGCCTTGCCACAGAGCTGGTGTACCAGATTGAGATAACCGCGCACCAGGTCGATATCACCCAGCCGGCGGGCGACCAGTGGCATGTTCGCCATGGTCAGGGTCACCACCTGGCCGGAGGTGTGCGAGGACATCTTCATCAGGCCGGTCACGACGTCGGGAATGATGTCCTCACCCACTTCCCTGGCAACCGACGGCATGTCCTGGACGTAGGTCAGCACCAGGTCCGGCCCGCGATTCAGCGTGCACATCGCGCGCATGCCTTCGAGGTAGTTCTGCAGGCCGCGCGGCGACATCACGCGCGCCGCCTCGTGGTAGGAGGACTCGAGCAGCGCGCGGTGCTCGTCGTCGTCTTCCCTGAGGCAGTTGACGTATTCCGAGAAATCGATGGACATGTTCTGCAGCCCGCGGGATGAGGTGACTAGAAGTAGGTGTTCACTGCCGCATGTAACGTGTCGCGCATATCCGGGTCATCGGTCAGTGGTGTCACCAGAGCCATCCGGCAGGCGTGCTCCGCACTGATCCCGCGCGTCATCAGCTGAGCAGCATAGACCAGCAGCCGGGTCGACATGCCCTCATCCAGTCCATGCCCCTTGAGATTGCGGGAACGCTGTGCCACCTGCACCAGCTTGCCGGCGAGTTCACTGTCGATACCGCCCTCGTGTGCCACGATCTCGACCTCGGTAGCGGTATCCGGATAGTCGAAATCCATACCGCCGAAGCGCTGCTTGGTGGACTGCTTGAGGTCCTTCATCAGCGACTGGTAGCCGGGGTTGTAGGAGATCACGATCTGGAAGT
>CAYUFA010000022.1:0-36061 GCA_964443845.1 uncultured Ectothiorhodospiraceae bacterium | reverse complement strand
TCCCGGAGGGAGAGGGGGTTTGTGGGACAGCAGTGGGGTCTGTCCCCTGTTTCCCGGTCGCGTCCAGGCACACACGCCGCCCGTTTTTTCCGGTACCTCCCACTCCCGGCCATGGCCCCGCTCCCGCCGGCCACGGCGTTCCTCCTTCCGGGGCCGGTTTCAACCGCTGGACAAAACGTCTATGATCTGCCGTTCCCGAATCACGGCCACAGCCCCGGATACCCGCAGTTTCGTCATGAAATTCCTGTTCGACCTGTTCCCGCTGATCCTGTTTCTGGCAGCGTACAAGCTGTATGACATTTACGTGGCAACCGCGGTCGCCATCGCGGCTGCCGTGCTGCAAACCGGCCTGTTCTGGTTCAAATTCCGCCGCTTCGAAACCATGCACCTGGTCACGCTGGGGATACTCGTGGTGTTCGGCGGCCTGACGCTGGCCCTGCACGATCCCGTGTTCATCAAGTGGAAACCCACCGTGGTGAACTGGATCTTCGGAATTGCCTTTCTGGGCAGCGCCTTCTTCGGCAAGGCCACCCTGGTGGAGCGCATGATGAGTCATGCCATCAAGGCCCCGGCGCCGGTCTGGTCGCGCCTGAATCTGGCCTGGGTGATCTTCTTTCTCTTCATGGGCGTGCTCAACCTGTACGTCGCGTTTCACTTCAGCGAAGCGACCTGGGTCAATTTCAAGGTGTTCGGCATCATGGGACTGACGCTGGTCTTCGTGTTCGGCCAGGCGTTTTACCTGAGCCGCTACATCGAATCCGACGAGAACAGTTCCTGATGCTGTATGCCATCCTCAGCCAGGACGTGGCAAACAGTCTGGCCGCACGCCTCGAGGCGCGACCCGCGCACCTGGCGCGCGTGCAGGCCCTGCAGGACGCCGGCCGGCTGGTGCTGGCCGGACCGCACCCGGCACTCGATAACGAAGATCCCGGTCCCGCCGGTTTCACCGGCAGCCTCGTGGTCGCCGAATTCGAGGACCTCGAACAGGCCCGCGCCTGGGCCGACGATGATCCCTACCTCGCAGCCGGCGTTTATGCACAAGTCATTGTTAAACCGTTCAAAAAGGTATTCCCCCGATGACCAGTGAAGCACGCGTGGAACAGCTGCGCGTGCGGCTGCAACAGGGCCTGCAGCCCACGGCGCTGAAGATCATCGACGAAAGCGCCCGGCATGCCGGGCATGCCGGGGCTGCCAGCGGCGGCGGGCACTTCATCGTCCATATCGTGGCCGCCGCCTTCGCGGGCAAGAGCCCGATGCAACGGCACCGGCTGGTATACGAGGTGGTCGGTGATATGATGCAGCACGAAATTCACGCCCTCAGCATCCACGCCAGGACACCGGAAGAATCCTGATCCATTCACCCAACACAAGGTACCAACCGATGAAACTTCGATTTTTCCCCCTGTTACTTGTCGCGCTGTTCGCCATCACGGCCTGTGACCAGATGAAAGCCTCGCTGGGCACGGACAAAACGGAGCCTGCAGCTGCTGCGCAGACGGTAGCCACCACCGATTCCAGTCCCGTGGTCGCCACGGTCAACGGCACGCCGATCACCAGGAACGTGCTGGAGGTCTACGCCGGACAACGTATGGCGAAGGGCGCCAACGACACGAAGCCGGGAGACATGCTGAACGAACTGGTCACACTGGAACTGATGCGGCAGGAAGCCGATCGTGAGGGGCTCAATGCCCAGCCGGTCGTCGTCGCATCCATCAACCAGCTGACGCGCAGCGCACTCGCCGGTGCCGCCATCAAGGCCTTCATGGAAAAGCACCCGGTAACGGATGCAGACGTCAAGGCCTATTACGACGAGAAGGTTGCCGTTCCGGGCAAGGAGTACAAGGCCCGTCACATCCTGCTCAAGAGTGAAGAGGACGCCAGGAAGGTCATTGCCCAGCTCGACGCCGGCAAGGACTTCGCCGAACTGGCCAGGAAGGAGTCGACCGGGCCTTCCGGCAAGAGCGGCGGGGAACTCGGCTGGTTCAGCCCCACCCAGATGGTCAAGGAATTTGCCGATGCCACGGCCGCCCTGGAGAAAGGCAAATACACGGAGACCCCGGTGCATACCCAGTTCGGCTGGCACGTCATCGAGCTCGAAGACGTGCGTGACAGCACTCCGCCCTCCTTCGATGAGGTAAAGGACCGCATCAAGGTCGGTCTGGCCAACCAGAAACTGCAGAAACACCTCGCAGAACTGCGTGCCAAGGCCAGTATCGATATCAAGTCCATACCGGAAAACACGACTCCGCCGGAAAGCAGCTCGGAAAGCACCGAGGACAGCACCGAGGACAGCACCGAGAAAAGCACGCCGGCAGGCAAATAGGCGACACGCCCCGTCCGGTCCGGTTGCTCAGCCCGCAGCCGGACCGGCGCCCGCGGCCAGTACCGCGTCCAGGTCCGCGCCACCGGGCAGGCGCACCGGCCGTACCAGCAGTTCGCGCACCCGGCTCCAGTAGTCACTCACCTCCTGCGGCCGCACCTCGGTCTGCTCGAGTTCCTCGAGCGCATCTGCCAGCACCACGATCCGCCCGGTTGCCTCCGCATCCGGAAACACCGTGCTGAACGCCTGCCCGGCCTGGTGTGCCAGCGGCACCGACTGGTCCTCGGGCAGAAACCCCAGCATGGGAATCTTCACCCCCAGGTGGTCGTGCACCTGATGATGGAAAGCCTGCTGGATCTCGCTGGCAGCGGCGGCGCCGCGCACGCGATTCACCACCAGCCGCAGCCGGCCATGAAAACCGTTCAGCAGCAGAACCCGCAGCATGGCAAAGGCCTGCGCCTGCGAGGTCACGTCGGGCGTCACCAGCACGATGACCAGCCCGGCCGCCAGGCTGCAGGCAAGCGCTTCGTGACCGGACATCCCGGAAGTATCGATCAGCAGCTCATCGTAGCCGTCACGAATATCGAGCAGCCCGAAACAGCGTTGCAGCCGGCTGCGATCGGTCCGGGCCCAGGCGGACAGCGGAATCCGGCAACCGAGGATATCCACCCCCTGGTAGCCGCGTCGTAACACGTCCATGGGCGGCACATTGGCGCGGCGCTCGTGCAGGACCACGGGGGGCAGCCGTACCACGTGGTCGAGCGTCGTTGCGGCGGAGTGCTCGGTGAACAGACCGGTCCAGCAGCCGCACCGCACCCGTTCCAGCGCCAGGTTCAGCGCCAGCTGGGACTTGCCCAGCCGCGGCTGGCCGGAAGTGATTGTCAGAATGGTTGCCATTGCTTCCCGTCGCAGCGCTCCCGCCGGCACTGCTCTCCCGGCCGGCCGCCCGCTCCCTGTGCCGTGTGCTAGCGCGTCATGGCATCCAGCCGGCGGCGCTGCTCAGCAGCCTGCTTCTGCACGATCTGATCAAGCTGTTTTGCCTTGTCGAGCATTTCCAGTTGGGACTTCCACATCGTTTGCGGGGGCTTTTGCGACGCCGGGGACTCCGGGGTCGCCGGGCCACCACAGGCCGTCAACAACATGACAAGCAGTATCGTCAAAGCCGTCTTCACAGGCAAATCCTCCATACCGGTCCCGGGACTCAGTTCATCGGCCAGCTGGCCAGCCAGTTCAGCAGCTCGTCCTTGCGCATCGGGCGGCCCGAGTAGTAGCCCTGATAGTAGTCACACCCCATGTCGCGCAGACGCTCGTACACGGCTTGCGTTTCCACGCCTTCCGCCGTCACCGTCAGGCCGAGATTGTGGGCCAGGTCGATCGTCGCGTTCACGATCGAGGCACTTTCCTCGTCCGAGTCCATGTCCAGCACGAACGACTTGTCGACCTTCAGGGTATGGACCGGCAGGCGTCGCAGGTAGAGCAGCGAGGAATGCCCGGTCCCGAAATCATCGATCGACAGGCGCAGTCCCAGCGCCGAGAGCTGGCGCAACATCTCGATGACCTGTTCCGGATCCTGCATCACGCCGGTCTCGGTAATCTCCAGCAGCAGTGATTCGGGTTGCAGCCTGTGGTGTTCCAGCGCGTCCTGGATGGTGCGCTTCAGGTTGAAGTCATGCAGGTTGTGCATGGACAGGTTGATCCCGGTGCGCAGTTCGGGATACTCCTGCTGCAGCATGACCAGCTCGCTGCAGGCGGTTCGGATCACCCACTCGGATAGCTGCCGGATCAGGCCGCTTTGCTCGGCGGCACGAATAAACGCATCCGGTAATACGATCTTGCCATCCGGCTTGCGCCAGCGCAGCAGCGCCTCCAGGTAGCTGATGCGGCCGGTGCCGAATTCCAGCACCGGCTGGTACTCCAGAAACAGGATGTTGCGCTCGATATCCTGGTTCAGCACGCTGTCCAGCGTCATGCGGGCCATGTCGATGTTTTCCGTGGTGGTCGGGTCGTAGATCGCATAGCCCTGCCGGAGCGCCTTGGCGGAATACATCGCGTAGTCGGCATTGCGCAGCAGGGTGTCCACGTCCAGACCATGCTCCGGCATCAGCGCAATGCCGATGGACACCGAGGCGAAGATCTTGTGGTTGCGCACCTCGAACTGCTGTTTCATCGAGTGCAGGATCTTGTTCGCCACCTGACAGGCCTGCCCGGCATCGGTATCCGGGAGCACGATAACGAACTCATCGCCGCCGAGCCGGGCGAGCGTGTCGGATTCCCGCAACACGTCGGCAATGCGGCTGACCACGTCCTTGAGCAGCAGGTCGCCGGTGTGATGCCCGAGCATGTCGTTGACGTACTTGAAACGTACCAGGTCGAGCAACAGCACGGCTGCGTGCCCCGGGGTGCGCCGGTGCGCGGCGATCACCTGCGTGAGGCGATCTTCCAGCAGGGCCCGGTTGTAGGTTCCGGTCAGCGGGTCACGGATCGCCAGGTCATGGAGGGTGTCGTACAGTTCGCCGAGCGCGTGGAAGGTGACCGGACCCCCGATCTCCTTGCCATCCAGTGCCCCGCTGCCCTCCGTGACCCGGCTCCATTCACGCCGCAGGCGATCGCGCAGTGTTTGCAGCGGTTTGTACACGGAATAATTGACCATCAGCAGCGCCAGTGCGAGCGTGCTCAGCAGCACGATGATGACCAACACGAGCAGGCGATGGTTGGTCCGGCTGATCTGCAGCACCAGCGCATCCGCGTTGCGGCTGGCCTGGATGTGCAGCGCCGGGCGCGCGTCGTTCGTGGCCAGTTCGAAGCCGGACTGCACACTGTGTTGCCCGTCGCCCGAACTCCAGTCCGGCGAAGAATACAGCAGTTCCCCGTCGCTGCCCCGGACCTGCACCGGCATCTTCAGACGCGCATCGAGGTGGCTCAGGGTGTTGAGCGGATTGTCCACGATCTGCAGGTAGCCCGACGGCACCAGGCCGCCGATCGGAACCATGGCGGCATGATAGGGCATCCCGTCGTGGAGACAGAGCTCGTACAGCGGCTTCAGCCGCTGCGCTCCCACGCGGATACGCGCCGCGCTGATCAGGTCCGGGCAGATCACGGCAGGCTTGCCCGGCCCGCTGTCTTCGCGGTAGGCCATCCCGCGCAGCGTAAACTTGTCGTCGTAGGCATAGATACCGACCGCGTCCACCCGGTTCGAGGTGACCGGCGCCCGGTGAAACTGCGCTTGCAGTGCGGTCTCCAGCGTTTCCGTGTTACCGGAGTGGAAGGCCGCACGGAAGCGCTCGTCCTTCTGGATGCTCAGCCCCATGTGGCGCATCTGCTCGGCATCCTCCTGCAGGAGGTCGCCGCTTTCCGAAGCGATCAGCTGGGTCATGTACTGGCGCTGGAAATTGAAGGCCAGTTCCCGGTAGGTATTGGCGTTGATCACCACGGTGATGACACTGATCGCACCCAGCAGGATGATGGCGAGTACCAGGCCGGTCAGCAGGTTGAGGTTGAGCGTGCGACGCATGCCGGTACTATAGCGGATAACCGGGGCCTGTCTCTCGTTCCGTACTGGACTTTGCCTGTATCCTGCCGTTACAGGAGAGCCGGCGGCACCTGTGCCCCCGGTTCGCCACCCTGCTGCCGGAACCAACAGGAATCACCGCCGTGGAAGTACAGGAAAGCGTCAAGATCACCCTGGCCGTACTGATCCTGCTCTCGCGCCTGGGCGATATCGGCTCGACCTGGCTGGCCTCGCCCAACCTGGAACTGGAATCCAACAGTGTCATCCGCCGTCTGCGCTGGCCGTATGCCCTGCTGACGACGCTCGTGTTCATCATCCCGTGGTGGGACGTCGGTGCGGGCATCGTGATCATGGTGGCCTCGTGGCTGGTGGCCGCCTCCAACAGCAGCAAGCTGTGGCTGATCCGCGCCATGGGGGAGAGTGCATACCGCGCGTTGCTGACACGCATGGCGGCCCGGGCGAAGCCGCTCCCCAGCGTGATCTTCAGCCTGCTGCCGGCCCTGTTCATGTGCCTGCTGGGAGCCACGGTCATGTTTCTCTATCCGGACGAGACCACCGATCCCGGCTACTACGTGGGGCTCGGCATCGTGGGCTACGCAATGGTGGTCGCCTTCTACGGCCCGCTGACCTTCCTGCGCTACCGCAAGGCGGGACTGGCGCAATCCCGGCCGGCCGCCGAACCGCTGGCCTGAGTCCGGCGACGGTTACTCCGTCGCGCCGCCCGCAACGGGGGACACGACGGGCCGAGCGGATGGTCGTGTCCTGTAGCCGCGTGCAGATACTCGAGGATAGCCGCAGGCAGCGGACGGAACGGTCAGTTCCCGCCCCAGGCGTGACCCAGGCTCTTTTCCAGGATGAGCAGCACGTCGGCCGCATCGACATTGCCGTCCGGGGTGGGAACACCACCCGACAACGGCGCTACGTCGGCACGGGTGACCTGGGCCGCGTTCAGCGCGCGCTGCCCGTTCGCACCCTGCGTGGCCAGCAGCACGTCCGCGACGTCGACCGTGCAATCGAAGGAAACGTCGCCGTCTGCCGGGGGCGCCGGACCGTAGATATTCGCCACGGCATCGAGATCATCGGGATCGAGTACCCGGTTGACGTGATCGTAGTCACAAGTGTTGCCATCGAAGGCCGGAGAGACATAGCCACACATAACGGCACTGGTGACCGTGGAATGACCCAGTCCGAGCGTGTGGCCGATCTCGTGCAGAACCAGCCCCTCGACGTCGTTGAGGTACAGGCCGCCCGGGCCGGTCTGCAACGGATCTCCCTCGCTGCCGGGATCGATGTTGAAGTGGTTCTGGTTGTTGAGCGCAATATCGCCGGCCAGCGCATCCGGATAATCGATGTCATCACCCGGCGGTCCGAAACCGGCGCCCCCGGACCAGGCATTACCAAAATCGTACGCGCCGATGCGGATGTCCGGATAGGTCACGGAGCCGAAAGCACCGCCCGGATCGGCGACCTGGACAAACTGTACATCGGCCGCCGCACCCCAGGTGTCAAACGCGCGCTGCACGGCGGCATCGAAGGCGCCGGCACCGTATTGTGCATCGATGTCGGCACGGATATCCCCGGTCCCGCCCGTACCCAGCGTGTTGTTTCCGCTCCATCCGGAGGACCCCGGACCCGCATCGGGAAGGATGTAACTCCAGTAAATCACCGCCCCCGCGGGCCAGACCGGATCGTCCCACTTGCTGCCATAGCCACTGCCGTATAACGCGCAGGCATGTGCGGCTGGCAGGAATCCATACAGGGCCAGTGCGCACAGCCCGCTGGCCAGCGGAGGCCGGCGATGACGGATGACCCTAGGGTATGCAACTTCCATAGTTTGCAACTTGTTATTCTCGGCCGGAGAGAGCGGCTACCGGTCTCAGTATAGTCACTCTCTGCAGGAGCAGGAAAGTGTGACCGGGGAGATCGGCACTCTTATGCGGATTTTTCCACCAATCGGCAGCGTAGATTGGGCTGACTTCGTAAGACCCGCCTCTGGCTGTGTAATCGACACGCGCATGAAAGATTATCAGGTGCTTTGGCAAATCCCTGCGCATTCCTGCTCCCCGTACCAGGCGGGTGACCGGCCGGTCACGTCGCCACGCGGCGGCAACCGTATTCCCTGCCATTCAAACAGTTACCCGTCGTTGCACCAGTCCACCGTCTGCATTCCCGGCTGGGCGCCTGGATTATCAAACCACTTCTTCAAAGCCTTCGAACCGCGGTGGACCCAGGTACATGACCTTGTTCGCACCGGCACTTGCATGAGCCTTCCTGAATGCCTCCGACCTGGTCCAGGCTGCAAACGCATCGCTGGACTCCCAGGTGGAATGCGAGGCAAACAGCGTATATTCCTCAGTGCCCGGCCCCCTGAGCAGGTGGAATTCCTTGAAGCCGGGCACGGTATCCAGGTAGGTTTCCCTGTTCTTCCAGACGCTGATGAACTCGTCTTCGCTGCCTGACGCGACCTTGAACCGATTCATTGCAATAAACATTGATACCTCGATAAACGCTTAAATGGTGTCAGAGTAAATTTACTGCATGACCGTTATCCCTTGCTGGAGTTTTCTACTTATAACTGCTCCGATTTTCCGGGGGGATGACAATCCGAACTACTGACAGTGATACAAACGGACTATCTTCTGTAGGACATTTCCTACAACCACGGATCAGGCCATTGCAGCAGGGATAACGGATTGTCCAGCCCCGCGACGATCTGATTCTTTTGAATCCAGTCAACCAAGAGCAGGGACTGATGCAGAATAGTATCGATCGGTCGTAATTGTTCACTACCAGGTCATTCTGTTAACAACTCAAGGCATCCTGCTTCGTCGAGAATGGTGATCCCCAGCTCCACTGCCTTGTCGTATTTCGAACCGGGGTCCTCGCCGACGACCACGTAGTCGGTCTTCTTCGACACACTGCCGGTTACCCTGGCGCCGGCCGCCTGCAGGCGTTTCTTGAGTTCATCGCGCGGCATCGACAGTGTGCCGGTAATCACGAAGGTCTTGCCGGTCAGCGATGTATACGCGACCTTCTTCACCACCGGCCAGTGGATACCGGCCTCCAGGAGCTTATTGATGACATCCTGGTTATGTGTTTCGGCAAAGAAGTCGACGATGCGCTGCGCCACGACCGGTCCGACGTCCGGGACTTCCTGCAGCGTATCGACATCCGCCGCCATCAGCGGCCGCAGGTCGCCGAAATACTGCGCCAGCGCCTGCGCCGTCGCCTCGCCGACCTCGCGGATGCCGAGCGCAAAGATGAACCGTTCCAGCGTGGTATCGCGGCTCCGCTCCAGCGCGTGGACCAGGTTGGTCGCGGACTTCTCGGCCATGCGCTCCAGACCTGTCAGTTGCTCGACGGAGAGCCGGTACAGGTCGCTGACATCTTCGACCAGTTTCGTATCGACCAGCTGGTCGACCAGCTTCTCGCCCAGCCCCTCGATATCCATGGCGCGGCGCGAGGCGAAATGCCGGATCGCTTCCTTGCGCTGGGCGGGGCAGAACAGCCCGCCGGTGCAGCGCGTGACCGCTTCCCCCTCGATGCGTTCCACGTGCGAGCCGCACACCGGGCAGCGTTCCGGCATATGGAAACGGTGCGCACCCTTCTTCCGCAACGCGGTGTTGACCTTGACGACCTCCGGGATCACGTCGCCGGCGCGGCGCACGATCACGGTATCGCCCACGCGCACGTCCTTGCGGTCGATCTCGTCCTGGTTGTGCAGCGTGGCATTGGTGACGGTCACGCCGCCGACGAATACCGGCTCCAGCCGTGCCACCGGGGTGAGTGCGCCGGTGCGGCCCACCTGCACGTCGATACCGAGCACCACGGTTTCCCGTTCCTGCGCCGGAAACTTGCGGGCAATCGCCCAGCGCGGGGCACGTGCCACGAAGCCCAGTGCGCCCTGCTGGTCGAGGCGGTTCACCTTGAACACCACGCCGTCGATATCGAAGGCCAGCCGGTCACGGCGCTGCTCGTATTCCCGATAATAGTTCTCGCAACCTGTGAGACCCTCCACGCACCGGATGTCGTCGTACACGCGCAGCCGCCAGCCGCGCAGCTGTTCGAGGATGTCGAGGTGGGTGTGCGCCAGCCGCCCGCCCTCCACCTGGCCGACGCCGTAACAGTACATCTCCAGTGGGCGCTGCGCGGTGATAGCGGGGTCGAGCTGGCGCAGGCTGCCGGCGGCGGCGTTGCGTGGATTGACAAAGGTCTTCTCGCCGGCGGCCGCCTGCTGCCGGTTGAGCTCCGCGAAACCGGCGTGGGACAGGTACACCTCGCCGCGCACCTCGAGCAGGGCGGGAATGCCCGTGCCGGTGAGTTTCAACGGCACGGTACCAATGGTGCACACGTTCTGCGTGACGTCTTCGCCGGTAGTACCGTCGCCGCGCGTGGCGGCTCGTTCCAGCACGCCGCCACGGTACAGCAGGCTGACGGCGAGGCCGTCGAGTTTCGGCTCGCCGGCGTAGTCGACACGCTCCACCTCCAGCAACTCGCGTACGCGCCGGTCGAAGGCCTCGAGTTCCGCGGTGGAGAAAGCGTTGTCCAGCGACAGCATGCGCTGCGCGTGACGCACCTCGCCGAAGGCCTTGAGTGGTGCCGCGCCCACGCGCCGGGTGGGGGAATCCGGAGCCAGCAGTTCGGGATAGTGCGTCTCGAGGTCCTGCAGTTCGCGCAGCAATGCGTCGTACTGCGCGTCGCTGATCAGCGGATCATCGAGGACGTAGTAGCGGTAGTTGTGTTCGTGGAGTTGTGCGTGCAGTTCCCGGGCGCGTGAGCGCGCGGCAGCCGGTGCGGTCATGACGCCGTTTTCACCACCCGTTGCTGCAGCTGGCAGATGATGACCTGCTCGCGCATGTGGCTGATGGCCTGGCGCGTCAGCACGCTGCGCGTGGCATCACAGAGCGAGCCATCCAGGCTGTCCACCAGGCTGCGGCCGGCCGCCACCATGGCCTCGAAGGCCCACACGGCGTCGACACCGGGGGTGACCTGCATGAACAGCGCCAGGCCCTGGGTCGTGAAGTCTTCCATGGCATCCGGGTCGAAGGTCCCGGGCTCACGGATGTTGGCCACGGAGAACAGCGTCTTGCGCTTGCCGTTGACGAGCTCGTGCCGGTGGAATATCTGCATATCACCGTACTCGAGCCTGGCGGCCGCCAGTGCCCCCAGCAGCAGCTGACCGCGGAACGGCACACCCGGCGGGGCCAGCACGAACAGCGAAAATACCTGGTCGGGGTTGACCGGGGCCGGCTTGCGGGACGGCGCGGTGACCAGCGCCTCTTCCCCGGCCAGCGCTGCGTCCTCGAGCAGCAGCTGTTCGAAGTCGTCCGGTTCCGGGACATCCACTGCGCCGACGTCCAGGTCCTCGACCGCCGGGGCCACGGCCCGGCTGCGCCGCGCGGGCGTACGTGCACTGCGCCGGGGCCAGGAGAACTGCCGGGTTTTGAGACGCGCGACCAGGTAGATCCCGAGGATGATGAACACCCCGATCAGCAACAGTATCCAGCGAATGTTTTCCATCTCTGCGCCCGCCTGCACTCACGAAAAGGGGTCAGTACCCTTTTCTGTCATCGACCTTCTCCAGCACGGAACCGGGTACTGACCCCGTTCCCGAAAAGCCGTCACACCGCCACCAGCCGCACCGCCTCGTCGACATCGACCGCCACCAGCCGCGACACACCCGGCTCGTGCATGGTGACACCGGTCAGCTGGTTGCCCATTTCCATCGTGATCTTGTTGTGCGTGATAAAGATGAACTGCACCTGTTCGGACATCTTGCGCACCATGTCGCAGTAACGCCCCACATTGGCATCGTCGAGCGGCGCGTCCACCTCGTCGAGCATGCAGAACGGTGACGGGTTGAGCCGGAAAATGGCGAATACGAGTGCGATTGCCGTCAACGCCTTCTCGCCGCCGGACAGCAGGTGGATGGTGCTGTTGCGCTTGCCGGGCGGCCGCGCCATGACCGTCACGCCGGTGTCGAGCAGGTCTTCCCCGGTCAGCTCCAGGCAGGCCGTCCCGCCCCCGAACAGGATCGGGAAATTCTCCTGCATGCCCTGGTTGACGCTGTCGAAGGTTTCCTTGAAGCGGGCGCGGGTTTCGCGGTCGATCCTGCCGATGGCATTTTCCAGCGTCTGCAATGCCTCGGTCAGGTCGGCATGCTGCGTGTCCAGGTATTCCTTGCGGCGGGACTCCTCCTCGAATTCCTCGATGGCGGCCAGGTTGATCGGCCCCAGTCGCTGGATGCGCTGCTCGAGGGTATCCGCCTGGTCCGACCAGGCCTCGACACTGGCCCCCTCCGCCAGTTGTTCGAGCAGCATTCCGTAGTCAAAGCCGGAAGCGCTGATCTGTTCCATCAGGGTGTCCGCACGCACCCTGATTTCCTGCCAGGCCATCCGCTCCTGTGCCAGCTGTTCGCGCTGGCTGCTGACGAAGCGTTCCTTGCGCATCCGTTCCTGGTCCAGCTCATGCGTCGTATGCTCGACGTCCTCCACCTGCCTGCGTGCTGCCGCGAGTTGCTGCTCGGATTCGAGCCGTTGCGACAACAGTCCTTCCAGTTCCTGTTCCAGCTCGACGATCGGGCTGTCTCCGCGTGCAAGCAATGCCGTCAGCTCCTCGTGCCGCGTGGACAGCTGGCGGGTCTGTTCCTGCATGCGCGCCAGCGCCTGCTCCGTACCGGCCAGTGCCGCGCGCACGGACTCGGCGCGCAGCGCGAGATCGTGTGCCGCCTGCTGGTCGTTACGTGCACGCTCGCGCGCCTCCTCCAGCACCCTGGCCAGTTGCTGCTGCCGGGCGGTGCGTTCCTCGCGCTCGAGCTTGAGCGCCTCCGTCGCCTCCAGCGCCTCGTCCAGGCGTGCCCATGCGGCACTGCGCTCCTGTTCTTCCTGGCGCTTCTCGTCCTGCAGGTCGCCGCTCTCCTGCTGCACGTGTTCGCTACGCACCTGTTGCTGCTCCAGGCGCGAGCGACTCGCGGCCAGCCGGCCACGCAGGTCACCGGCCTCGCGGTGCGCCTGGTTGAACTGTTGCTGCAACTGCTCGCGCTCCGCCTCTGCCTCGCGCAGCTGCTCGCGTGCAGCACCGATCTCGCTGCCGAGCCGGTCGAGCTGCTGCGCCTGCAGCGCCAGCTGCTCGCCGAGCGTGGCGATCTCGCGCTCCCGCTCCAGCACACCGGCCCTGGCATCGGTAGCACGCGCCACCCGCAGCCAGTGCCGGCCGATCCAGATGCCATCGCGGGTAATGACGGACTCGTGCACCGACAGCCCGGCACGCATGGCCAGCGCCTCGGCCAGCGAATCCGCGATGTAGACGCCATCCAGCAGGCCGTGCAGCGGCCAGGGTGAAGTGATGCACTCCGCCAGCAGGCGGCGCCCGGCCGGCGCGCCGGCGGCGGCACTGTCCACCGTGGTATCGAACAGCGCGATATCGCCCTGCTCCAGGCTGCCGAGTACGCTTTCGACATGCTCCAGCTGGCTGACGCAGATGGCCTCGAGATAGAAACCCAGCGCGGTTTCGATGGCGTGCTCCCAGCCCGGCTCGGCCTGGATCGCCTGCGCCACCCGCTGCCTGCCCTGCAGACCGTGTGCTTTCAGCCAGCCGCTGACCTGTTCGGAACGCTGTCCGAGCGCGGCCCGCTGCAGGGTTTCCAGGGATGCCAGCTGCCCGCGGGCACGGTGGTGCTCGCTCTGCATCTGGCTGAGTTCCTGGTCGCGGGTCACCAGCAGCTCGCGCAGCCCGGTGATCCGCTGCGGGAACTGCTCCAGCCGGACCTGCAGGTCACTGACGCGCGTCTCGCGCCCTTCCAGCTCGGTCGCGAGGGTACCGATTTCCTGTTCCAGGCCCTGGCTGGCCAGGGACTCCTGCTCCTCGCCCAGCCGCTGCAGGCGCTGGTCCAGCTGGATGACGTGGCGCTCGAGGTGATCGAGGCGGGTGCGTTCCACCTGCGCCGCCTGTACCCGCTCCGCGCTGCGCTGGTTGAATGCGTCCCACTCCACCTGCCAGCTGCGCATGGCCTGCTCGGCCGCCGCCAGTCCGTTGCCGGATAATTCCACCTGCTCACGCGCACGCAGCAGCTCCGGCTCGAGCGTGGTGATGCTGGCCGTGAGCTCTGCACTGCGCGTGCGGTCCAGCCGGATATGTTGCCCGATCTCTTCCAGGGTCTGCCTGGTGCGCCCCAGCTCCTGCTGCTGTTGCTGGCGGGATTCGTGATGGTGCTGGATGGCCTGCTCGACACGCGCCACGTCCGAGCCCAGACGGTAGAAGCGCCCCTGGGATTCGTTATAGGCCTCGTTGGCTTCCGCCAGCTGCTCGCGCAGCTTTTCCAGTTGCGTCTCGATACTGCGCTGCGCCGTCACCTCGGCCTCCAGGGCCAGCTCGTGCTCCTGGATGCGGCGCTGTCCCGCGCTGCTTCTGGCATGCATTTCCCGGTAGCGCAGGGCCAGCAGCTCCGCCTTGATCCGGCGTTCCTCTTCCTTCAGTTCCTTGAAGCGCTCAGCGGCGCGCGACTGGCGCTTGAGCTTTTCCAGCTGTTTCTCGATTTCCTCCAGCAGGTCATTCAGGCGGTCGAGGTTTTCGCGGGTATGGCGGATGCGGTTCTCGGTCTCGCGGCGGCGTTCCTTGTACTTCGAGATCCCGGCGGCCTCTTCCAGGAAGGCGCGCAGATCCTCCGGCTTCGCCTCGATCAGCCGCGAGATCGTGCCCTGCTCGATGATCGAATAGCTGCGCGGGCCAAGGCCGGTACCGAGAAAGATGTCGGTGATGTCGCGGCGCCGGCAGCGCGTGTTGTTGAGAAAATAGTTCGAGGTACCGTCCCGGCTCACCTGGCGGCGGATGGAGATCTCGCTGTAGCCCGCGTACTGGCCGCCGATGGTGCCATCCTTGTTGTCGAAGACCAGTTCGATACTGGCGGTGCCGACCGGCTTGCGGCCGTTCGAGCCATTGAAGATGACATCGGTCATCGAGTCGCCGCGCAGGTTCTTCGCCGAGGACTCGCCCATCACCCAGCGCACGGCATCGATGATGTTGGACTTGCCGCACCCGTTCGGGCCGATCACGCCGACCAGGTTGCTCGGCAGGTGGATGGTGGTCGGATCCACGAACGACTTGAAACCGGCCAGCTTGATCTTGGACAAACGCATGGACGGTTAGAGTACTGAGAGGTGCTGCTTTATACAAGTATTTGTTGTTCTCACCGGCTTGCACACAGCATCTTGTGTCTGGAACCAGCCGCATCACCCCGCACGGCCGCGTGGAATTAAGCGGCAGGTTCGAGTATCGTTCCGGCATGACGACTCGCCCCAGCAAGGCGCTCGAGACCTTTGCGAATCCGCACCCGGACCGGGACTATACCATCCGCATCCGCCTGCCGGAATTCACCTGCCTGTGCCCGAAAACCGGCCAGCCCGACTTCGCGACCCTGCACCTGGAATACGTCCCGGACCAGGCCTGCATCGAACTCAAGTCCCTGAAACTGTACATCTGGTCCTACCGCGACGAGGGCGTTTTCCACGAAGCCGTCACCAACCGCATCGTCTCCGACCTGGTCGACGCCTGCCAGCCACGCTTCCTGCGCCTGCGTGCCGAGTTCAACGTGCGCGGCGGGGTGTATACCGACGTGGTCGCGGAGTACCGGCGCGCGGGCTGGCAACCACCCGCGCCCGTGTCCCTGCCCTGAGCCGACGCCCCGGCCGGCGCCACCCCGGCCCGCACCATGAGTCATTATCTCGGCATCGACTTCGGCACCTCGGGCTGCCGCAGCTGTGTCATTGACCGGGAAGGCCGGGTACTGGCCGAGTCCAGGGTTGCCTTGCCGTCGCCACACCGGGACGGCGACGCGGTGGAGCAGGACCCGGCGCTGTGGTGGCAGGCGCTACTCGCCAATCTCGACCGGCTCGCCGAGCGGCATTCCCTGCACGCCATCCAGGCCCTGTGCCTGGATGGCACGTCCGCCACCCTGCTCGGCACCGATCTGCAGGGCCGGCCCGTCACCCCCGCCCTGCTCTATAACGATACCCGGGCCCGGGAGCAGGCCGCGCGCAGCGCGGCCCTGGCCCCGCCGGACAGCCCGGCCCGGGGTGCCGGGAGCAGCCTGGCCAAGTTGTTGTGGCTGCTCGAGCAACCGGCCGGGCGGCACGTCCGGCACGCCGCCCACCAGGCGGACTGGCTGCTCGGGCAACTGTGCGGACGGCACGGCGTCAGCGACGAAAACAACGCCCTCAAGCTCGGCTACGATGCCGTGGCACGCCGCTGGCCGGACTGGCTGCAGGCGCTGGCCCTGCCGGAGGGCGTCCTGCCGCAGGTGGTGCCCGCCGGTCAGCCGATCGGGACCCTGGCCCCGGCCTGGGCAAGGCGCTGGGGGCTGTCCACCGACACCCGGGTACTGGGCGGCACCACCGACAGCACCGCGAGCTTTCTCGCCACGGGAGCCGGCCCCGGGGAAGCGGTCACGGCACTGGGCAGCACGCTGGTACTGAAGATTCGTGCACCGGCCCCGGTGTTCCACGCGCCGCTCGGCGTCTACAGTCACCGGCTCGGCCAGGACTGGCTGGTCGGCGGGGCTTCCAACAGCGGCGGTGCGGTACTGGCCCGGTATTTCACGCCGGCACAGATCGATGCACTGACGCAATGCCTGCTGCCGGAACAACCCACCGGGCTGGGCTACTACCCGCTGCCGGCGCCGGGCGAACGCTTCCCGGTCTGCGACCCGGCCATGCCGCCCCGGCTGACGCCGCGCCCCGCGGACGATGCGCGCTTTTTCCAGGGCATCCTGGAGGGCATCGCCGCCATCGAGGCGGCCGGCTACCGCACCCTGGTGACGCTGGGAGCGCCCGCACCGCGGCGCATCCTGACGACCGGCGGAGGTGCCGTGAACCTGGCCTGGAACCGCATCCGCGAGCGCCTGTGCGGCGTGCCCGTGGTGCCGGCCAGCCACCAGCAGGCCGCCTATGGCAGCGCCCTGCTGGCATTGTATGCGATGACGGGAGACAGGCCCGGACGCGGCGGGCAGGAACACGGGTGACCCGTGGCCGGTCACCGGCCGGAGCCGGCGCGCCACGGTACGTGTCCGGGATCTGCGGCGCGGAACGTGCCGCGTACGGGGAGGGTCGGGTATCCTTGCCTGCCCGGAGACATTACCCAGGACAGCATATATGGCCAAGCACCGATCGGGCATGTACTACCTGCTGCAGGGGCTGCGCCTGTTGCGCCAGCCCGGCCTGCGCCGCTACGTCGCGGTGCCGCTGCTGGTGAGCACCCTGTGTTTTGCCGGCGCCCTGTACGGGCTGGGCATCTGGCTGGAAGGCCTGATCAACGGCTGGCTGGCCCGCCTGCCACACTGGCTGGAATGGCTGCAATTCCTGCTGTGGCCCGTGTTTGCGCTGACCGGCGTGCTGGTGGTGTTCTACGGCTTTTCCGTGCTCACCAACCTCGTTGCCGCCCCGTTCAACGGTATGCTGGCCGAGGCCGTGGAAAAATATCTCACCGGGCAGCCGATCGAGACCGGTGGCTGGCGTGCGCTGGCCGCGGATTTCGTGCCGAGCCTGGTCTCCGAGCTGCGCAAGCTGCTGTACTTCGCGCTGCGTGCCCTGCCCCTGGGCATCCTGTTCCTCATTCCCGTGGTCAACATCGCCGCACCGGTCCTGTGGGGCCTGTTCAGTGCCTGGATGCTGGCCATCGAATACTGCGACTACCCGCTGGCCAATCACCGCCTGCTCTTCACGCAACAGCGCGAGCTGCTGCGCCGGCGCCGGCTGCTCGCCTACGGGTTCGGCGGCAGTACGCTGTTGCTGACGATGATCCCGCTGGTCAATTTTCTCGCGATGCCGGCCGCCGTCGCCGGCGCCACGGCCCTTTGGGTGGGGGAGTTCCGGGACCAGCAACTGCAATCCGGGTAGGAGCGCATCTCAGGCGCGACGAAGGCTAATGGCCACGGAAGCAGGCGCAGGGCGGAACGCGCAGCGGTTCCGCCCTGCGCGATCTCCGTCTGCCGCCATTTCCATGGTAGCGTCCCATCCGCTGCCGCTACCGATGTAATCTCGGGCGAGGAAGACCA
This sequence comes from uncultured Ectothiorhodospiraceae bacterium, assembly GCA_964443845.1. Taxonomy (GTDB): domain Bacteria; phylum Pseudomonadota; class Gammaproteobacteria; order UBA9214; family UBA9214; genus UBA9214. The sequence continues at coordinate 18,187 of CAYUFA010000022.1, read as the reverse complement.
TGATTCTGATTCCGTGTTGTTCCGTGGCGATTGCCCTGGCACTTTGGTGCTGAAATGCGTTCCTGCATTCGCCTGCTGCGCAGGCTCCTACAGGAGAAAATCCCGCAGTCGCCGCACGCCTTCCCGCAGGTTTTCCAGCGACGTGGTGTAGGCAAAGCGCACGTGCTCACCGGCACGATAACTCCCGAAATCGATGCCGGGCGTGATCGCCACCCCGGCCTCCTCGAGCAGGCGATGCGAGAAGGCAAAGCTGTCCCGCGTAAAACGGCTGCAATCGGCATACAGGTAAAAGGCGCCGTCCGGTGGCACCGGGATACCGAAACCCAGTTCCCGCAGGGCCGGCAACAGGTAGTCCCGGCGTTGCCGGAAGTATGCGCAGCGCTGTTCGAGGATCCCGGTGGCCGGGGCTTCGAAGGCCTGTAACGCGGCATGCTGTGACAGCGTCGGCGCGGCCAGGAACAGGTTCTGCGCCAGCTTGTCGAGTTCCGGTACCAGCGCCGGCGGGGCCACCAGCCAGCCCAGCCGCCAGCCGGTCATGCCGAAGTATTTCGAGAAACTGTTGATCACGCAGATCTCGTCGGACACCGACAGCGCCGTGGGCGCCGCCGCCCCGTAGGTCAGACCGTGATAGATCTCGTCGATGACCAGTGTGCCGCCCCCGGCGCGCACCACGTCCAGATAACCGTGCATGCACCCGGGATCCAGCAGGGTCCCGGTCGGGTTGGACGGCGAGGCCAGCAGCAGCACACTGGTGTCCTCGTTCCAGTGTGCCTGCACCTGCGCTACGGAAGGTTGCCAGGCCGTATCCGCGCCGACCGGCATCCCGACCGGCTCGGCATTCAGCAGATAGACGAAGTTGCGGTTGCAGGGGTAGCCGGGATCGGTCAGCAACACGCGTGAACCGGGATCGACCAGCGCGGCCAGCACCAGCTGCAGGGCACTGGAGGCACCCGGGGTCACGACGATCCGTAGCGGATCGACTTCGACGGCATAGCGGTCGCGGTAGTGACGCGCGATGCGCCGGCGCAGTTCCGGCAGGCCGGTTGCCGGGGTGTAGTGGGTCAGCCCGGCCTGCAGGGCGGCATGGCCGGCATCGATGACCGGTTGCGGGGTCACGAAATCCGGCTCGCCGATTTCCATGTGGATGATCGAACGCCCGGCGGCCTCCAGCTCCCGCGCACGCGCCAGCAGCGCCATGACGTGAAATGGCTGGATCCGCTGCATGCGTGCCGCGATGGCCATGGCGCAGATCAGGTCACGCCGGCGGCAGCGGCGTGCAGACGCACAAGGAATGCCGCGTCCACCAGCCCGTCGGGTGAAGGTGCGCCGGCCAGCACCGTGCAGGGCATGCCCGGCTCGCCGAGATGATCGAGTACCAGGACGGCACCAGTGAAGTCCTGCCGGGCCGTGTACGGATTGATCGTGATCAGGGTGGGAACACCGGCGGCGACCGCGGACTGCAGTCCGTTGAGCGAGTCCTCGATCGCGATGCAATCCTCCGCTTCCAGCTGCAGCTGCTGCAAGGCGTAGTGGTAAATATCCGGCGCCGGCTTCTTGGCCGGGACCACACTGCCGGCCGCGATCACCTCGAACCAGGCGGATACATCCTGCGTAAAGGAATGTTCGAGCAGCGCGGTGATGTTGTCCGGCGTGGTCGTGGTCACGATCGCGAGGCGCAACCCGTGCCTGCGCGCATCCGCCAGCAGACGCTCCACGCCCGGACGCAACGGCACCTGTCCGCCGGCCAGTGCCGCGACGTACATGCGGGTCTTCGCCTGGTGCAGGCCGGCGATGAACGCGTCCGCGTCGTCCGGCAACACGAAATCCGGACGCTCGCGCTGCAGGTAGTAGCGGATACGTTCCTTGCCTCCCGTGACCGCAAGCAACTCGTGATACAGCGCCTGGCTCCAGTCCCAGTCCAGCCCCGCTGCGGCGAATGCCGCGTTGAACGCCTGCCGGTGCACTTCCTCGGTATCCGCCAGTGTGCCATCCACATCCAGCAATACTGCCTGCAGGTGCCTGCTCATCGTTTGTCCCTGGTCCAGGAAATTTCGCTCGGGCCATGCATGATGCCGAACCATGTTGCGGCAGTGCAAACGGGCCGTTTTGCCGCGCCTGCAATTTCTTGACTAATGGTGAAAGTGGCGTATAAATAACGCCCCTGAATCGATCCGGCGCTAAAAACCACTCTAATCCACGCCGGAAATTCTGAACAATTTCATGTAATAACAGGCAGTTATAAAGCACCACCCGGAGAGCATCCTGATGGCTGTAAAGAAGCAGGCAGTGAAGGCCAAAACCGCGGGCAAGAAGAAAGCGGCTGCTCCGAAAGCGGCGAAGAAAAAGGTCACAGCGAAGAAGGCCGCCGCGCGGAAAAAGGCAACCGCCAAAAAGCCCGCTGCCACCGGCAGGACCGCCAGCCCGGCGAGAAAGCCCGCTGCCACCAGGACCGCCAGCCCGGCCAGAAAGCCCGCTGCCGCCAGGACCGCCAGCCCGAGCGGAAAGCCCGCCAGGACGGCCTCCCGGAAGCCGCCCGCACAGATCGGCCCGGTGCCCGGCATCGCCCCGTACATCGAGAAAAAGGGCGAGGAATACATGAACGAAATGCAGGTGGAACATTTCCGTAACATCCTGCTGGCCTGGAAACGCAGCCTGATGGAGGAGGTGGACCGCACCGTCCATCACATGCAGGATGACGCCGCCAACTTCCCTGACCCGAACGATCGCGCCACCCAGGAATCCGAGTTCAGCATGGAATTGCGCGCACGGGACCGTGAACGCAAGCTGATCAAGAAAATCGACGAATCCATCCGCCACCTCGATAGCAACGAGTTTGGCTACTGCGAGGCCTGTGGCGTGGAAATCGGTGTCAAGCGTCTCGAGGCGCGCCCCACGGCGACCCTGTGCATCGATTGCAAGATCCTCGACGAGATCCGGGAAAAACAGATGGGTTGATCCCGCCTTGAAGAAGTCACCTTCATCAGCCGGCCCCTGCCGGCTTTTTTGTGCCGGAGGAACCTGACGGCAATGACCGGGCTCGCCGGCTACCGGGGACGCTTCGCCCCTTCTCCAAGCGGACCCCTGCACTTTGGCTCGCTGGTCGCCGCGCTGGGCAGCTACCTGGATGCACGCCACCAGCATGGAACCTGGCTGGTACGCATGGAGGATCTCGACCCGCCACGCGAGGCACCGGGCGCCGCCGCAGAGATCCTGCGCACCCTCGAGGCATACGGACTGGAATGGGACGCCCCCGTGGAATACCAGAGCCGGCGCAGCGCACACTACGCGACGGCCCTGTCCCGGCTCGAGCGGGACGGTCACCTCTATGCCTGCGCCTGTAGCCGCAGGGAAATCGCTGACAGCCGGACCGGACCTGCCGGCGTTCCCGTCTATCCCGGCACCTGCCGCAACGGTCTGCCGCCGGGGCGTGCCCCCCGCGCCCTGCGGGTGCGCGTCTACGACCAGCACATCCGCTTCCGGGATGCCGTGCAGGGTGTCGTGGAACAGGCACTGGCCACGGAGGCGGGAGACTTCGTCCTGCGCCGGGCCGACGGGTTGTACGCCTACCAGCTTGCCGTGGTGGTGGACGATGCCGCGCAGGGCATCACACACGTGGTACGCGGCGCGGACCTGATCGATTCCACCCCGCGCCAGATCCATCTGCAGCGGCTGCTCGGCTACCGTCAGCCGGACTACCTGCACCTGCCGGTCGCGGTAAATGCGGCCGGTGAGAAACTGGGCAAGCAGACCTGTGCCGCCGCCGTACCGGTGCACGAGCGGATCGCCACGATACTGGCCGTGCTACGCTTCCTGCACCAGCCGGTTCCGGCGGACGCAACCTCCCTGGGGGTTCGCGGGCTGCTGGACCTGGCCGCCCGGCAGTGGGACCGGCAAGCCCTGCCCCGGCAGCGCACCCGGGCCGTCCCGACTGGATTTCAGCAGGCGCGTGCAGTACCGTGACACGTCCCCGGGGGGGACCGGCGTGCCGATAAGCAGGCAGGCCGCAGATCAGCCATTATCGACAGCGGAGTAAGATATGTCCGAAAGCAAGGTGTACGAGGTACCCACGTCTTTTGCCGAACACGCCCATGTGAACGCAGCACAGTACGAATCCATGTACCGGCAGTCCGTCGAGGACCCGGCCGGATTCTGGGCAGAGCAGGCCACCCGTTTCCTCAGCTGGCAGGCACCCTGGGACAAGGTACTGGAATGGGATTTCACCAAGGGACATATCCGCTGGTTCGAGGGTGGCAAGCTGAATGCCTGCTACAACTGCGTCGACCGCCACCTCGATACGCGTGCCGACCAGACCGCCCTGATCTGGGAAGCCGACAATCCCGCCGTGGATGCACGCATCACCTACGGAGACCTGCACGAACGGGTCTGCCGCATCGCCAACGTGCTCAAGGCACACAACATCGGCAAGGGCGACCGGGTCTGCATCTACATGCCGATGATCCCGGAGACCGTCTACGCCATGCTGGCCTGTGCGCGCATCGGCGCCGTCCATTCCGTGGTGTTCGGCGGATTCTCGCCGGACTCGATCCGGGACCGCATCCTCGATTCCGACTGCCACATGGTGATCACCGCCGATGAAGGTGTACGGGGCGGCAGGCATGTCCCGCTCAAGGCCAATGTCGACGAGGCGCTCGCCTCCTGCCCGAACGTCCACACGGTCCTGACCGTCCGCCATACCGGCGGCAAGATCCACTGGCAACCGGGACGCGACGTCTGGTACCACGAGGCCATCGAGCAGGAACCCGCGGACTGCCCGGTCGAATGGATGGACGCGGAAGATCCGCTCTTCATCCTGTACACCTCCGGGTCCACCGGCAAGCCCAAGGGGGTCCTGCATACCACGGGCGGCTACCTGCTGTACGCCGCCATCACCCACAAGTACGTGTTCGATTACCACGAAGGCGACATCTACTGGTGCACCGCGGACGTCGGGTGGATCACCGGCCATTCCTATATCGTGTACGGCCCGCTGGCAAACGGCGCGATCTCCCTGATGTTCGAAGGCGTGCCCACCTACCCGGACGCCTCCCGGTTCTGGCAGGTCTGCGACAAGCATCAGGTAAACATCTTCTACACCGCCCCGACGGCGCTGCGCTCGCTGATGCGCATGGGGGACGGCCCGGTAAAGAGCACGTCGCGCAGCAGCCTGCGCCTGCTCGGTACGGTCGGCGAACCGATCAACCCGGAAGCCTGGGAGTGGTACTACCACACGATCGGTGAAGCACGCTGCCCGATCGTCGACACCTGGTGGCAGACCGAAACCGGAGGCCACATGATCACCCCCCTGCCCGGCGCCACGCCCCTGAAACCCGGCTCGGCCACCTACCCGTTCTTCGGCGTGCGCCCGGCCATCGTCAATCCCGAGGGCAAGATCCTCGAAGGCGAGGGGGAAGGCAGCCTGGTGATCACCCATCCCTGGCCGGGGCAGATCCGCACGGTATACGGCAATCACCAGCGCCTCATCGACACCTATTTCTCCGCATTTCCCGGCCTGTACTTCACCGGCGACGGCGCCCGCCGCGATGCAGATGGCTATTACTGGATTACCGGGCGCGTGGACGACGTCATTATCGTCTCCGGTCATAATCTGGGTACCGCCGAACTGGAAAGCGCGCTGGTCCTGCACAACGCCGTCGCCGAAGCCGCCATCGTCGGCTATCCGCACGAGATCAAGGGCCAGGGGATCTACGCCTACGTCACCCTGGTGAACGGCGTGGAACCGAGCGCCGCACTGTACAAGGAACTGATCCAGCACGTGCGCAAGGAGATCGGGCCCATTGCGACGCCGGACGTCATCCAGTGGGCGCCGGCACTGCCCAAGACACGCTCGGGCAAGATCATGCGCCGCATCCTGCGCAAGATCGCGGCCGACCAGATCGACCAGCTCGGAGACACCTCGACCCTCGCTGACCCGGCCGTGGTGGATGACCTGGTTGCACACCGCGCGCAGAACTGACCCGGCCCGCGGAAACGGGCCGGGACATGATCACGGCAAGCAGCTTCCGGCCAGCCTGGTGGCTGCCAGGCGCACACCTGCAAACGCTGTTCCCGTCCTTGCTGCGCAGGCGGGTGATGCCGGCTTTGCGGCGCCAGCACGTGGAATTGCCGGACGGTGATTTCGTCGACATCGACTGGACGGCAACCCCTGGCCATCCCGCCATCCTGGTCCTGCACGGGCTGGAAGGCTCACTGGATTCCCATTACAGCGGCGCACTGCTGCAGCAACTGGCCGGGCACGGCTACCGCGCCGGCCTGCTCTACTTCCGGGGCCGTAGTGGTGTACCGAACCGGCTGGCGCGCAGCTATCACTCCGGTGACACCGCCGACCTCGATTTCGTGATCCGGCAGCTGGCCGGCGATCCGTCCACCCGGATCGCCGCTGCCATCGGGTATTCGCTGGGTGGCAACGTCCTGCTGAAATGGCTGGGTGAACAGGGCGCACAGGCGCCGCTGCAAACCGCGGTGGCCATCTCGGTACCCTTCGACCTCGATGCAGCGGCGCGGCGCCTGCAACACGGACTGTCGCGCATCTACCGCGATCACCTGCTGTCCCGCCTGATCCAGGCCATACGGATCAAGGCGCACACCCACACGCCTCCCGTCCCCTTGCAACAATTGCGCTCGTTGCGCTCCTTCCATGCCTTCGATGATGCCATTACCGCCCCGTTACACGGCTTCCGCGACGTCCACGAGTACTACCGGCACAGCAGCAGCCGGCAGTACCTGCAGCGGATCCGCGTCCCCACGCTCATCCTGCAGGCCCGGAACGACCCGTTCCTGCCGGCCAGCGCACTGCCCGATCCCGCGGAAACCGGTCGTGCGGTCACCCTGGAACTGTCCGCCGACGGCGGACACGCCGGTTTTGTCAGCGGGGCCCGCCCCTGGCATCCGGTCTACTGGCTGGAACAGCGTGTCCTGGCGCACCTGCAGCGCACCCTGCGCGACGGCGCGGCCGGGGCGCCTTCCCCGGCCGCCTGATTTTTCCCTATCTGACTGTATTTCATGGAGACAGGCACCCGTTGGCGGCCCGTCTCAAGAGCACTCACGGAATACCGATAACGCCATATAAGGAGGCGTCGCCCGCCTGTTTCCGGTCACCCGCGCACCAGGTCAGGATCCATGAAGAGAATTGCTACTGCACTCAGTCTGTTGCTGGCCACCACGCTCTGTCACGCCGGAAACGACATCTGGAGTGCACTGTTCAAGGGCAAACTCCGGGAGGCCGGCCGCGGTGACAGCCAGGCCCAGTACGATGTCGGTGCGATGTATCAGAACGGGCGCGGCGTCGCGCCGGACCGCGACAAGGCCATGGAGTGGTACAGGAAAGCCGCCGCACAACACAATCAGCAGGCCGTCTCGCGCCTGAAACTGATGCAGGAAAACAAGGCGCGTTTTGACAAGGCCCTGGCCCAGGCAGGGAAGGGTGACCCCGAGGTGCAGTATGACCTCGGCAACATGTACCTGATGGGTGTCGGCGTCGAGATCGACTACGCACAGGCGATCAATGCATTCGAGCAGGCAGCCGGCCAGGGCAGTGACAAGGCGGCCTACAAGCTCGGCGTGATCTACTATGAAGGCACCGGTGTACGTGCAGATCCGCGCACGGCCTTCAAATGGTTTGGCCAGGCAGCACACCACGGCCTGCCTGCCGCGCAGTACTACTACGGAAAGCTGTATGCCGAGGGCAAGGGCACATCCCGGAACAACAAGCTGGCGCTCGAGTGGCTGAGCAAGGCGGTCGACAGCGGTTTCGAGCAGGCCCGTGGCGAAATGATCAACGTGACCGAAAACATCGACATGGAAAAATCGGCCGCCGCTGCGCAAGCGCCGCAGCCGGTGCCGCCTCCGCCCCCCGGCGCCAGCACGCGCCCACCCCCGCACAGGAAAACCCGCGTGGCGAAACCGGACAGGACTGCCAGCAAGGCGCAGGCCGCGAGAAATCCCGTGCACTACCGTCTCGACGACCTCATGCAGGGAGCCTGGAATCGTGGCGACGAACCGGTAACGTACCTGCCCTCCTCGATCAACCATTGCAGGACGGAGGATCACCGGCTGGTGTGTTTCAGCGATGACCAGAGCAGCCGGACCGGCCACAATATCATTCGATTCAAGACCAAGGCCATCGTGGACCATTTCAGTACCAGGGGCAAATTCACGGTCACCTATCGCAACCTCGTGATCGAGGCCACCCCGCTGTCCGGGACGGACGCGGCTGCCGGCGATGATGCCGGCATGGGGAGCTATACCGTGAAAACCGGATGGGGTACACCCCACACCCTGGAATGTACCTTCCACGGCGACAACGCCCTGTCCTGCGTGAAAAACAACAGTTACACACTCCGGCTTTCCAGCCAGCGCGCGCTGGCCTCCGGAAAATAACCAGCGCACAACCTGCGTACCCGGCATCCCGGGGCGGCTGCCGGCATTCCCTCCGCTGCCGGAACTTGCGCTACACTATCGGCTGGTTGCCCATAGAACCCATCCCATCAACCCGCGCGGCCGCGACCGTGGCGATTATGAGACAGGTTCTAATCACTCGAATAATTCACAGGGAGAGCCACCATGCTCAGAATTGGCGACATGGCTCCGGCAATTGAATTGCCGGATTCTGACATGAACCTGCGCACGCTCGAGGAGTTCAACGGTTCATGGACGGTCATTTATTTCTACCCGCAGGACGACACCCCGGGCTGCACGATACAGGCCAACGAATTCACCGATCTCATCGATGAGTACACCGCAGCGGGCATCCAGGTAGTCGGAATCAGCGCCAACGACTGTTTCAGCCACCAGGCCTTCCGCCAGAAGTACGGACTGCGTGTCACGCTGCTGGCGGACATCGACAAGGAGGTCTGCAACAGTTATGGCGTCATCCAGGAAAAGGAAAAGAACGGGGTACGCAGGCTGGGGGTCGTCCGTTCCACATTCGTGGTCGATCCCGCGGGCAAACTGGAGTACGTGGAATACGGAGTGACGCCAAAGGATCATGCCCGCAGGATGCTGGAATTCACCCGGCAGCGCGCGGCAGCCCGGGGCGCATCCTGAACCGGCGGAGTGACCGTCCGCGGCACGGCCGTGCCGCGGACGATGACCCGGATGATGCTCGCGCAACCACTGCGTCGTGCCACGGGTTGGCGGACTGCGCGTGACCGGCTCTTCCCTGCCTGCCCGATAACCCGCGACGACCACACGAAAAAAGGGGCCTCCCGGCCCCTTTTCCATGCTGCCCGGAACAGCTTCGGTCAGTCCTGGCCCACCGCCTTCATGCTCAGCCGGATGCGGCCCTGCTTGTCGACTTCCAGCACCTTGACCTTGACGATATCGCCTTCCGACAGCTTGTCGCTGACATTCTGTACCCGTTCCTCGCAGATCTGCGAGATGTGCACCAGGCCGTCGCGGCCCGGCAGGATGGTCACGAAGGCGCCGAAGTCCATCAGTTTGGCAACCTTGCCATCGTAGACCGTCCCCACCTCTACATCCGCCGTGATCTGTTCGATGCGACGGCGTGCCTCGTTGCCGGCCTCCAGGTCGACCGAGGCGATCTTGACGTTTCCGTCATCATCGATATCGATGCTGGTCCCGGTCTCATCGGTAATGGAACGGATGGTGGCTCCGCCCTTGCCGATCACGTCGCGGATCTTTTCCGGGTTGATCTTCATGGTGATGTAACGCGGAGCGAATGCGGAAACTTCCTCGCGCGGTGCGGCAATGGCCCGGTTCATCTCGCCGAGGATGTGCATACGCCCTGCGCGGGCCTGTCCCAGCGCGGTTTCCATGATCTCTTGCGTGATGCCCTGGATCTTGATGTCCATCTGCAGCGCGTTGATGCCCTGCGCAGTGCCGGCGACCTTGAAGTCCATATCACCGAGATGGTCCTCGTCACCGAGAATGTCGGTCAGCACGGCGTACTCGTCGCCTTCCTTGATCAGGCCCATCGCCACACCGGCCACCGGCGCACTGATCGGCACGCCGGCATCCATCATGGACAGGCTGCTGCCGCACACGCTGGCCATGGAACTGGACCCGTTGGACTCGGTGATCTCGGACACCACGCGAATGGTGTAGGGAAAACTGTCCTTGGACGGCATCACGGCCTGCACGCCGCGCTTGGCCAGCTTGCCGTGCCCGACCTCGCGCCGCTTGGTGCCGCCGAGGCGGCCGGTCTCACCGACGCAATACGGCGGGAAGTTGTAGTGCAACATGAACGACTCTTTGAAATTACCGGCCAGACCGTCGATCAGCGCGGCATCCCGCTCGGTACCCAGCGTGGTGACCACCAGTGCCTGGGTCTCGCCGCGCGTGAACAGCGCGGAACCATGGGCACGCGGCAGCACCCCGGTGCGGATGGTGATCGGACGCACGGTCTTCGTGTCACGGCCATCGATGCGCGCCTGTCCGGACAGGATGCGGCCGCGCACGATTTTCTTTTCCAGCTTGCCGATCGCGGCGGCGACATCCGCACTTCCGAACCCGTCGTCGGACTCGTCGTCGGCAATCTCTTCCACCAGCGTCCTGCGCAGCGCGTCCAGTGCACTGTAGCGCTCCAGCTTGTCGGCGATCTGGTAGGCAGCGGTAATGCGCTCCGTACCGGCTGCCGCGACGGCCGCGGCGAGGGCGGTATTCTCCAGCGGAGCACTCCATTCCATGGCCGGGGCATTCACCTCGGCAGCGAATTCCCGGATGGCGCGGATGACAACCTGCTGGTGGTCATGGCCGAACACCACGGAACCCAGCATCACGTCTTCCGGCAGTTCCCTGGCCTCGGATTCCACCATCAGCACCGCGCTGTCGGTACCGGCAACCACCAGGTCGAGCAGCGAGTTTTCCATTTGCTCGGTGCGCGGATTGAGCACGTAGTTGCCGTCAATGTACCCGACGCGTGCCGCGCCGATCGGGCCGGCAAATGGCAGGCCGGAAATGGTCAGCGCCGCGGAAGCACCGATCAGCGCCGGGATATCGGGGTTGATCTGCGGATCGTACGAGATGACGGTGACGATCACCTGCACCTCGTGCTTGAAACCTTTCGGGAACAACGGGCGGATCGGTCGATCGATCAGGCGGCACAGCAGGGTTTCCGCTTCGCTCGGGCGTCCCTCACGGCGGAAGAAGTTGCCGGGAATCTGGCCGGCGGCGTAACCCTTCTCCTGGTAATCCACCGTGAGCGGAAAGAAGTCGCGCCCTTCGCTGGCGCTCTTGTCGCCGACGACGGTGGCCAGTACCTTGGTATCACCCACACTGACAATGACCGCGCTGCACTGGCGGGCGATCTCCCCGGTTTCCAGCGTGACGGTCTGGTCACCGTACTGGAAGGATTTTTTGATCAAGCTCACGAGTAGTGTTCCTGTGTTGGAAAAGAGGTGGTTCTTGCAGGGTGCCAGCTTTGAATCCGCTAGCGACGCAGGCCCAGACTGTCGATCAGGTCCTGGTAGCGCCTGGTGTCCTTGCCCTTGAGGTAGTCCAGCAGCTTGCGGCGCTTGTTGACCATACGCAGCAGGCCCTGCCGGGAATGGTGATCCGCCTTGTGCCTGTTGAAATGTTCGGTGAGACCGGTAATGTTGGCGGTCAGCAGGGCAACCTGCACTTCGGGGGAACCGGTGTCCGCGTCACCGCGCTGGTGCGTACTGACGATTTGCTGTTTCTGTTCGGCGCTGAGTGCCATCAATCAAACTCCGTGAAATTTCAATAATTTCTTCTCAATGAAGTGAGCAGCGTATTCTAGCTTCCGTTTGTGCCGGCCACAACCCATCCGGGAGGGGTAGCACGACCCGGGCTAGCGGCGTGCGGACATCAGCCGGCGCGGCGCCACCCGGCCGTCGTCCAGTATCTCGCCCATACCCATGAACTGGCGTTCCCCCTCGTACAGGCGCACCCAGCCCGCGGTCGGCGCCTGGGGCACCAGCACCGGCTGTCCCTGGCGCAGGTAGAAGGCGGCATCGCCGGACAGCCGCACCCCCGGCCACTGGCTCAGACCGTCCTCGATGGGCAGCAGGAGCCGGTCCATGCCGAAAAAATCCCCCGCGCCGGCAAACGCTTCCAGCGTCGCCATGCTGACCAGCCTGCTGTCGTCGAACGGCCCGACCCCGATCCGGCGCAGGCCGGCCACGTGGGCGCCGCAACCCAGTTCGGCACCGATATCCTCAACCAGGGTGCGGACATAGGTTCCCTTGGAACAGTGCACGCGCAGGTCCGCCACGCTGCCTTCCAGGTGCAGCAGTTCCAGGGCATGGATGGTCACACTGCGCGACTGCCGCTCCACCTCGACTCCCTGGCGCGCCAGGTTGTAGAGACGCTCGCCCTTGTGCTTGAGCGCCGAGTACATGGGCGGAACCTGGTCGATGGCGCCCAGAAAACCCTCCAGCACCCGGACCAGCCCGGGGACATCCAACGCCGGGACCGGCCGCTGCTCGAGCACCTCGCCCTCGGCATCGCCGGTCACGGTACGGATACCCAGCTGACAGCGGACGAGGTAGTGCTTGTCTGCATCGAGCAGGAAGCCGGAAATCTTGGTCGCCTCCCCGAAACAGAGTGGCAGCAGGCCGGTAGCGAGCGGGTCGAGACTGCCGGTATGCCCGGCCTTGCGGGCGCGGTACAGTCGTTTGACGGCCTGCAGGGCCGCGTTGGAGGTCAGCCCGGCCGGTTTGTCGAACAGCAGGATGCCATGAACATCCCGCAGATTGCTGTGGCGCTTGTGCTTGTGCATTTCCTGGAACCTATCCCGTCATTCCACGTGGCCGCGACCGTGACGATTTTTGCTGCTGGCCGGGCGCGGCGGCGAGCGTGGTGCCATCCAAAGGGGTCAGTACCCTTCTCCGGGCCTCAGTGCCATGAAATCGCTTCCAGCAAAGAAGGGTACTGACCCCTTGATCGCCCCGGCCCGGGTACGGCGCGCGTGCCCCGGCAGGTTTACTCCGGCTCCCGCTTGCCACGGTCACTGGCAATGGCCAGGTTGATGAGCGCACCGATACGCGCACCCTCCTCGATCGAACGGTCCAGATGGAAATGGAGTTCCGGTATGACACGCATCCGCATGGCCTGCCCCAGCCTGTGACGCAGGAAGCCGGCGGCGTGTTGCAGCGCCTTCAGCGAGCTGGTCATCTGCGCTTCATCTCCCAGCACCGAGACGTATACCCGTGCATGCGACAGGTCGCGCGACACCGTTACTGCCGAAATGCTGATCATGCCGACCCGCGGGTCCTTCAGTTCGGACCGGATCAGTTCGGACAGCTCACGCTGGATCTGTTCGCCAACGCGACGGGTACGGGGAAATTCTCTCGGCATGATTGATCCTGCAGCAGGTGCAGCGGGGTCTGCCCCCTGCCCTGCCAGTATGGCTGGTCCCGCTACAGGCTGCGGGCCACCTCGACACGTTCGAACACCTCGATCTGGTCGCCGGCCCTGACGTGGTAATTCTTCACGCCAATACCGCAGTCGGTTCCGGCCTTGACCTCGTTGACGTCGTCCTTGAACCGGCGCAGCGATTCCAGCTCGCCTTCGAAGATCACCACGTTGTCGCGCAACACACGGATCGGCGAGCTGCGGCGCACCACGCCGTCGACCACCACACAGCCGGCAATGTCACCCAGCTTGCGTGACTGGAACACTTCCCTCACCTCGGCAAGCCCGATGATGTTTTCGCGCACCTCCGGCGCCAGCATGCCGCTCGCCACTGCCTTGACGTCATCGATGGCATTGTAGATCACGCTGTAGTACTTCAGGTTGAGGTGGTTTTCCTCGATCAGGCGTTTCGCGGATGCGTCGGCACGCACGTTAAAGCCGATGATAAATGCATTGGAAGCTACCGCGAGGTTCGCATCCGACTCGTTGATGCCGCCGACACCGGCCGAAATCACCTTCACCTTGACGTCTTCGGCCTGGGAAGTGATGGCGGTCAGCGCAGTGCTGAGCGCCTCCACGCTGCCCTGCACATCGGCCTTGAGAACGATATTGACCGTCGGGCGCTCGCCCTCGGCAGCCGCGGAGAAGATATCTTCCGTGCGTACCTGCTGCTGCCTGGCAAGACGCTGGTCCCGCGAACGCTCCTGGCGCAGCTGGGCCAGCTCGCGCGCCTTGCGTTCGTCGGACACCACGATCACCTCGTCACCCGCTCCCGGCACGGCGGAAAGCCCCAGCACCAGGGCCGGTATCGAGGGCCCCGCCTCGGAGATCTGCCGGCCGCTCTCGTCAAACATGGCGCGCACGCGGCCGTACTCGGTGCCGGTCAGGATCAGGTCGCCCTTTTGCAGGACACCGTTCTGCACCAGTACCGTGGCCACGGCACCGCGTCCCTTGTCGAGGCTGGATTCGACCACGATGCCGGTCGCTGGACAGTCGCGCACGGCTTTCAGTTCCAGCACCTCGGCCTGCAGCAGGACCGCCTCGAGCAGGGTATCGATGCCTGCGCCGGTCTTGGCGGAAACGGGTACGAACATGGTGTCGCCGCCCCAGTCTTCCGGCACGACCTCCAGCGCGGCCATTTCACTCTTTACGCGCTCGGGGTCCGCGCCGGGCTTGTCGATCTTGTTGACCGCGATAACCATCGGCACCCCCGCCGCCCTGGCGTGCTGTACCGCTTCCTTGGTCTGTGGCTTGACGCCATCGTCGGCCGCCACCACCAGAATCACGATATCGGTCACGCTCGCACCACGGGCACGCATGGCCGTGAAGGCGGCATGGCCCGGGGTATCCAGAAAACTGATCATGCCCCGGTCGGTTTCGACATGGTAGGCGCCGATGTGCTGGGTGATTCCGCCGGCCTCGCCTTCCGCCACCCGGGTGCGCCGGATATAGTCCAGCAACGAGGTCTTGCCGTGGTCGACGTGACCCATGATGGTCACCACCGGTGGGCGTGGCAGCTCTTCGCCGCTGACCTCCTGCAACTGCTGCTTGAGTTCCTGTTCCAGCACATCGTCGGACATGGGTTTGGCAACGTGCCCCATCTCTTCCACCACCAGCGTGGCGGTATCCTGGTCAAGCACCTGGTTGATGGTGGCCATCACGCCCAGCTTCATCAGGTTCTTGATCACTTCCGCGGACTTGACCGACATCTTGCGTGCCAGCTCGGACACGACGATGCTCTCCGGGATCGCGACATCGTGCACGACCGATGCGGTCGGCATCTCGAAGCCGTGTTCACCGCTCGATTCGATACTGACACGCCGCTGCGCCGCCGGCTTTTTCTTGCGCCGCCCGGCCTTGCCGGCGGTGACGTGCAGTTCCTTGCGGCCGTACTTGGTGCTGCGTTCATCGCCGCCGGCACGGCGCGAGCGCCGGTCACCGTCAGCGGGCTTGCGGTGCCGCGCATCCTCCGCGTCGGTGCGCCGCGGTTGTTCGGCCGGCGGTGGCGCCGCCTGCCGGCGTGCCTCCTCGGCCGCCTTCTCGCGCGCCTCGCGTTCGGCCTGCATGCGCCGTTCCTCGGCCTCGCGTTCCTCCTCGAAGCGGCGCCGCGCTTCCTCGCGCTGCTTGCGCTCGGCTTCGTCGCGCGCCTGTATTTCCGCCTGCAGGCGTGCCTGTTCCTCGGCTTCCTTGTTCAGCCGTTCCTGCTCCTCGGCCACCAGCTCCGCGCGTTTCACATAGGTGCGCTTCTTGCGCACCTCGACCGTGACCGTGCGCGCCTCGGGACGCGCCGTGCGCAATGCACCCCGTCCGGCCGGGCCGCGCCCCGCGGGTACCGTGGCACGCAGTTCGCTCTGGGTCTTGCGCTTCAGTGAAATCCGGCTCGGCCCGCCCGCGGACAGCGACTCACGCTTGCCGTGGCTCTTGCGCAGGTAGTCCAGCAACCGGGTTTTTTCGCTGTCCGAGATGGTTGCGTTCTCGTCATTGATGGACAGTCCCGCCTCAACGAGCTGCACCAGCAGGCGGTCTGTGGGAACACCGACCACCTCCGCGAATTGTTTTACCGTGACCTCTGTCATGCCTGTCTTGCTCCTCTCCGGTCAAAGCGTCATTCAGCAGCTTCCTGGGCAAACCACGGGGCGCGCGCAGTCATGATCAGTGCACCCGCCCTTTGCTCGTCCATGCCCTCGATATCCATGAGGTCATCCACTGCCTGCTCCGCCAGATCCTCCATGGTGACCACGCCCCTGCCGGCCAGCTCGTAGGCC
Organism: uncultured Ectothiorhodospiraceae bacterium; assembly: GCA_964443845.1. Lineage (GTDB taxonomy): Bacteria > Pseudomonadota > Gammaproteobacteria > UBA9214 > UBA9214 > UBA9214. Next base: position 2,069 of record CAYUFA010000022.1, on the reverse strand, counting down.
AGGGCCATGTCCATGCCTTCCATGGACAGCAGGTCGTCCGCCGGCCTCACATCACCAAGCTTCTCTTCCTTCATGATGGCCTGGGTCAGCAGCACGTCACGTGCGCGACCACGCAGCTCGTTGACCATTTCTTCCTCGAATTCCTCGATTGCCAGCAGTTCGCTGGTCGGCACATAGACAATTTCCTCGATGGTCGAGAAACCCTCCTGGACCAGGATTGCCGCGATTTCGCTGTCCACATCGAGTTGTTCGGTGAACATCTGCTGCAGCTTCTGGGCCTCCACCTCGCTCTTTTCATCGGCCTGCGCCTCGTCCATGACATTCAGGACCCAGCCGGTCAGCTGGCTGGCAAGCCGGACATTCTGCCCGGCGCGCCCGATCGCCTGGGACAGCTGGTCTTCGCGCACCGCGATATCCATGGTGTGCGTTTCCTCGTCCACCACGATCGAGGTCACCTCGGCCGGCGACATGGCGTTGATCACGAACTGCGCCGGATTATCGTCCCACAGGATGATGTCCACACGCTCGCCGGACAGCTCGGTGGACACGGTCTGCACGCGCGATCCACGCATGCCGACACACGCACCGACCGGGTCGATGCGCGGATCGTTGCTGCGCACCGCAATCTTGGCACGCAGCCCCGGATCGCGGGCCGCCTTGAGAATCTCGATCAGACCCTGGCCGACTTCGGGCACCTCCAGCTTGAACAGCTCCACCAGGAATTCCGGTGCCACCCGGCTGATGAACAGCTGTGGCCCGCGCTGCTCGGCACTGACCTCGCGCAGGTAGCCGCGCAGGCGGTCACCCGGGCGCACGGCCTCGCGCGGGATCATGTCCTCGCGCAGCACGATCGCCTCGGCATTGCTGCCCAGGTCGAGATAGACGTTGCCGCGCTCCACCCGCTTGACGATACCGGTAACCAGTTCGCCGACGCGGTTGCGATAGGCATCCACGATCATGGCGCGCTCCGCCTCGCGCACCTTCTGCACGATCACCTGCTTGGCGGTCTGCGCACCGATGCGGCCGAACTCGATGTTCTCCATCGGCTCCTCGATCCAGGAGCCGTGTTCCAGGGCCGGATCGATTTCCTTGGCCGCGGCCAGCGTGAACTGCCGGGCCGGGGCGTCGAACACCAGTTCGTCCTCGGCGGCGTCGGGGTCCGTCACACGGGTATCGTCGACCACCTGCCAGCGCCGGAAGGTCTGGTATTCCCCGCTCTTGCGGTCGATCTCGACGCGCACGTCGATATCCGCGTTGGCCCGTTTACGGGTGGCGGTTGCCAGTGCGGTTTCGATGGCCTCGAAAATCACCTCCTTGTCGATACCCTTTTCATTGGATACCGTCTCCACGACCATCAGAATCTCTTTACTGTCCATCTGCGATCCTCCACGTACCGCGCTAAAATTGGGGCACCAGACGCGCCTGCTCGATTTGTTCCAGGGGTAGTCCGATCTCCGTGTCGTCCTGCCCGAGCCTGACCGTTCCGTCCGCAACGCCCAGCAGCCGTCCCTTGAACCGGCGCTGCCCGTCGACGGGTGTGCGCAGCCGCACGCGCACCTCCCGGCCGGCGAACCGCTCGTAGTCCTCTGCCTTGAACAGCAGGCGGTCCAGTCCCGGCGAGGAAACCTCCAGCGTATAGTGACCGGGAATCGGGTCCGCCACATCCAGCACGCCACTGACCTGGTAGCTCACCTTCTGGCAGTCGTCCGCCGAGATGCCCTGCTCGTTGTCGATGTAGACGCGCAGCAGGCCGCCGCCATGGCTGCCGCCCTGGTACTCGACACCCACCAGTTCATAGCCCATCGAGCGGATGCCCGGCTCCAGCAATGCGCCGATCTGCAACGGATCCTGTTTCACTCCGGTCACCGGAAATAAAAAATGGGCCAAAGGCCCACTCCTTGAACTCCGAAATTGTTCTCTGGCAAGTATAGCAAAGCTCTATACCCCAGCCCACACGCTGCATGCGCGGAATCCATTCCGGGCTGGCAGGGCATACCTCGTCCTGCATCAAAAATTGGTAGCGGGGGCAGGATTTGAACCTGCGACCTTCGGGTTATGAGCCCGACGAG
>CAYUFA010000021.1:0-41957 GCA_964443845.1 uncultured Ectothiorhodospiraceae bacterium | reverse complement strand
TCCAGCGCCGCGGCTTGTCGAACTTGTAGAACTGCGCGGCCCACATCTGGTGCTGACCGACGTCGGAGGTGACGAAGGCATCCCCCTGCGTGATCCGGTACAGCGTCTCGATCACGTACTGGGGCTTGATGCGGTCACTGTCCCGGTCATAATTCAGGCAGTCGCGCGAACGCCACTCGTCGATCTGTTTCCACCATTCCCCGAGCGCAACCGTGTCCGGCTGCTGCCGGTTGTTACCGAGTTCCGTCAACATGGCATTGAGCACGTTGTCGACACATCCCACGATCGGAATATCGACCTTGACGTTCTTCGAGATGCTGGCGGGATCGATGTCGATATGGATGATCTTCGCGTGCGGACAGAATTTATCGATATTGCCCGTTACGCGATCATCGAAACGCGCCCCCACGGCGAGCAGCACATCGCAGTGATGCATCGCCATGTTGGCTTCGTAGGTCCCGTGCATGCCGAGCATGCCGACAAACAGCGGGTCCGTGGCCGGATAACCGCCCAGCCCCATGAGGGTATTGGTCACGGGAAAATTCAGTGTGCGTGCCAGCCTGGTCAGTGCAGCGGCTGCGTTGCCCAGGATCACACCGCCACCGGTGTAGATCATCGGGCGCCGGGCCGCCAGCAACTGGCTGACCGCGCGCTTGATCTGACCGGCATGCCCCACCTGCACCGGGTTGTAGGAGCGCATGCTGACCTTTTCCGGGTAGTGGTAGGTAGCCTTCTGCGCGGTGATGTCCTTGGGGAGATCCACCACCACCGGGCCTGGACGCCCCGTGGTCGCGACATAAAAGGCCTTCTTGATTGTCTCGGCCAGTTTCGTCACGTCCTTCACGAGAAAGTTGTGTTTCACGCAGGGTCGCGTGATACCGATGTTGTCCGCCTCCTGAAAGGCATCATTGCCGATCAGGTTGGTGGGCACCTGGCCGGTGAACACCACCAGCGGAACGGAATCCATGTATGCAGTGGCAATACCGGTCACCGCGTTGGTGGCACCCGGGCCGGAAGTGACCAGCACCACCCCCGGCTTGCCGGTGGAACGCGCATAGCCGTCGGCGGCGTGGGTCGCCGCCTGCTCGTGGCGGACCAGGATATGACTGAGTTTGTCCTGCCTGTACAGCGCATCATAGATGTGCAGCACGGCACCTCCGGGGTAACCGAACACGAATTCGACCCCTTCATCCTGCAGGGCACGCACAAAGATGTCTGCACCGGTCAGTTCCACCCGCCCTCTCCACAAACCGCCCGTGACGGGGGTAAAAAAAGGCCCGCTGCAGGGCCCATCCGTCACTATCGCGAAACAGTGAAAAGTACTGATCTCCAAGGTAAAGGTCAAGGGAAAGCCTTGTCCTGCCGACACAGTGCCCGGGCCCGGGGAAATTTGCGGATTCTGTGAACCGCGTGGCTTGTTCCCGGGCCGCTACCACCCTAAAATCCTTAGAGTTTTTCAAGGGACGGAATGACGCCATGATGCCCACGACCGATACATGCAGTGCTCGCAAGTTGATGTTTCCGCTTATACTTGTCCTCGCCACCACACTGGGGGTATGGCAGGAAAGTTGCGCATCCGAGATCTACAAGTGGGTCGACGAGCATCACCAGGTGCAGTACAGTCAGACACCGCCGCCCCGGGGCGTTCAGTATTCACGCATGAATGTGACACAGCCATTGCCCCCGGCGGACGACTCCGCGGATGATTCCGGCACGGACGACACCCCCAGCGTGCAGCAGCGGGCCCAGGCCGTCGATGAGCAGAACGCAGCAAAGCGCAAGGCCGCCGGCGAGGCAAAAGAGGAAGCGGATGTTGCGAAGCTCCGGCAGCAGAATTGTGTCACGGCCAAGAACAACCTGATGCTGTTGAACCAGGGCGGCCATCTCAGCTACAAGGACAAGGACGGAAAGACGGTCCGCCTGAGCGAGGAGGATCGAGTGACACGTACCGAGCAAGCCAGGAAACACATCGCAGAATTCTGCAGCAAGTAATCCCGCACCATGCCGTTTCTGAAAATCCAGACCAACCAGCCGCTGGATGAGCCGATGGCACGCGACCTGGCTGCCCGTGCATCGGCCACGGTCGCCAGCCAGCTCGGCAAGCCGGAACGCTATGTCATGGTCAGCGTGGAGCACAACCCGGTCATGCAGTTTGCCGGCAGCACTGCGCCGCTGGCCTACCTGGAACTGAAGAGCATCGGCCTGCCTGCCACCAGGACGACGGAGTTCTCCCGGGCGCTGTGCGAGCTGGTCACCGACACCACCGGCATCGACCCGGAACGCATCTACATCGAGTTCAGTGATGCACCCCGCGACATGTGGGGCTGGAACCGCGGCACCTTCTGATGCGCCTGGTGTGGCTGCTGCTGAGCGTGACGCTGGCAGCCGCGGCGACGCTCTACGTTTTCCCCGACACCGCCCGGCAGCTGTGGCGGCAATTGCCGGCCAGCCGCTTCACGCATACCACGGACCGCCTCTACCAGTGGAAAAATGCCCGGGGTGAATGGCAGGTCACCGATACGCCGCCGCCCGCCGGCACCCCCTATGAACGGCAGGACTACCGTGACGATGTGAATGTCCTGCCGCTACCCCCGGGAATCGACCCCGACCGCTGAGCCGGTCCGCGTGTACTTTGCCGGGTGTGCCGCTACAATCGGCACCCTGAACAACCAACCCGAAACCTGTCCATGCGCCTGTCCCGCTTCCCGCTGTCCACCCTGAAGGAAACGCCTGCCGACGCCGAGGTCATCAGCCACCAGCTCATGCTGCGAGCCGGCATGCTGCGCAAGCAGGCGGCCGGAATCTACAGCTGGCTGCCACTGGGACTACGCGTGCTACGCAAGGTGGAAGCCATCGTACGCGAGGAAATGGACCGTGCCGGGGCACTGGAACTGCTGATGCCGGCGGTGCAACCCGCCGAGCTGTGGCAGGAGTCCGGGCGCTGGGAAAAATACGGCCCGGAACTGCTGCGCATCACCGACCGCCATCACCGGGAATTCTGTTTCGGGCCGACCCACGAGGAAGTCATCACCGATATCGCACGCCGTGAGCTCAGGAGCTACCGGCAGCTACCGGTCAACTATTACCAGATCCAGACCAAGTTCCGCGACGAGATCCGGCCGCGCTTCGGCGTCATGCGGGCGCGCGAGTTCCTGATGAAGGACGCCTACTCGTTTCATACCGACCAGGCGTCCCTGGAAGCCACCTACCAGGACATGTACGAGGCCTACACACGCATCTTCACCCGCACCGGTCTGCGCTTCCGGGCGGTGCGCGCCGACAGCGGCGCGATTGGCGGCAGTGTATCGCAGGAGTTCCATGTGCTGGCCGACTCGGGCGAGGACGCGATCGCATTCTCTTCCGGCAGCGATTTCGCCGGCAACGTGGAAGCCATCCCGGCACCGGTACCGGCCGGTCCGCGCCCGGCACCGCAGGCGACGCTGCAGACGGTCGCGACCCCGGGACAACACACCATCAAGGACGTATCCGGGTTCCTCGGCACCACGGCCGCGCAATGCGTCAAGACCCTGCTCGTGCAGGGCCGCGAATCCGACGTCGTCGCGCTGGTCCTGCGCGGCGACCACGAACTCAACGCCATCAAGGCCGCGCGGCATCCCGCCGTGCAGGAACCGCTTGCCTTCGCTTCCGATGCGCAGATCCTGCGGGCAACCGGCTGTCCGGCCGGCTCGCTGGGTCCACGCGGCCTGCAGATCCCGGTCGTCGTCGACCACGCCGCCGCCGCGCTGGCGGATTTCGTGTGTGGCGCCAACGCGGCGGACAGGCATCTGATCGGCGTCAACTGGGGCCGGGACCTGCCCGAACCGGATACGGCCGACCTGCGCAACGTGGTCGACGGGGACCCGAGCCCGGATGGCCAGGGTACCCTGACGCTGGCCCGCGGGATCGAGGTCGGCCACATCTTCCAGCTCGGTACGCGCTACAGCGAGGCGCTGCGGGCCGTGGTACTGGATGAACAGGGCAAGGAGATTCCAATGGTCATGGGCTGCTATGGCATCGGCGTGTCCCGCATCGTCGCTGCCGCCATCGAGCAGAACCACGACGAGCAGGGCATCATCTGGCCGGCCGCCATCGCCCCTTTCCAGATCGCACTCCTGCCGATGAACATGAAAAAGTCCCGACGCGTTCAGGAAGCAGCCGAATCCCTCTACGCCGAACTGCAGGCTGCCGGGATCGACGTCCTGCTCGACGACCGCCCGGTGCGCCCGGGCGTAATGTTCTCGGACATGGAACTGATCGGAATCCCGCACCGGATCGTGGTCGGAGAGAAAAACCTCGATGCCGGGCTGGTGGAATACAAGGCGCGCCGGGACAGCACCAGCCTGGACCTGCCCCGCACGGAAATGCTCTCCTTTTTGAAGGGTAAAATATCCTGAATTCAGGCCGTTAACCGGGTATGCCGGTGCAGCCCGTCAGACCCCTCCGCCGCATTGCCATCTTCCTGCTGGCGCTGCTTGTCCCTGCCCTCAGCCAGGCGGGCACCCAGGCGCGACCCGACGAGCAGATGCGCCGGCAACTGGTGGAGGCCATCAATTCCAGCAACAGCTTCCAGGACCGGTTCGACGCCGAGGTCTGGCTGACCGACATGTCCAGCCGCCTGGGCAATCGCGTCGAGAGCCGGAAAGAGGCGCTGCGCATCCTGCGGCTGGCGCACCGGGAGGCCCGCCGCGCCGGCCTGCCGCCGGAACTCGTACTGGCCGTGATCAACGTCGAAAGCAATTTTGACCGCTTCGCCATCTCGAATGCCGGTGCCGAGGGGCTGATGCAGGTCATGCCATTCTGGCTCGACGAAATCGGGCACCCCGACGACAACCTGTTCGACATCGGAACCAACCTGCGCCTGGGCTGCACCATCCTCAAGCTGTACCTGAAGCGCGAACACGGCAACATGCACCGGGCACTGGCACGCTACAATGGCAGCATCGGGGAACACTGGTACCCGCAGCGGGTCTTCAAGGCACTGCGTACCACCTGGTACAGCCAGTAGCGCATTGCAGCGTACTCATCCCGCATGCTGGCACCGGCCATTGCGGCACAACCGGGCAAGCCGGTCAGCGGCACCCGCTGACCGCGCGTCCGCTATCCGCGGGCTCCGCGCTCGAACAGCGCAATCGATTCGACGTGGGCCGTATGCGGAAACATGTCCAGCACGCCGGCGGCACGCAGGTGATAGCCGAAGTCGTGCACCAGCATGCCGGCATCGCGCGCCAGCGTTCCCGGGTGACAGGAGACATACACGATCCGCGCGGGATGGATATTTCCCAGCACGGGCAGTACCGCGGCCGCACCGCTGCGGGGCGGATCCAGCAACACCTTGTTGACCGCGCTGCCGGCCCATGCGGCCTGACGCTGGTCCTCGAACAGGTTGGCGACATGGAACACGACGTTGTCCAGGCCGTTGTGTACGGCATTGTCACGGGCGCGCGCGACCAGGTCTGCCTCCCCCTCCACCCCGGTCACCTGACCCGCGTGACGTGCCAGCGGCAAGGTGAAGTTGCCCAGTCCACAGAACAGGTCCAGCACGCCGTCTGACGCCTCCGGCTCGAGCAGCTCCAGGACCCGGGTAACCAGCTGGCGGTTGATCGCCTGGTTGACCTGGGTGAAATCACCGGGCAGGAACCGGATCTCGACCGACTGGTCCGGCAACCGGTAGCTGAGCACGGATTCCACGGGTTCCAGCGGCTGGATACTGTCCGGACCTGCGGGTTGCAGGTAGACGTGAAAACCGTACTGCCTGGCGAACGCGCGCAGCTGCTGCCGATCACCTGCGGACAGCGCATCCAGGTGCCGGAACACCAGTGCCGTCGCCTGCTCGGCCACGGCGACCTCGATCTGGGGTATGCGAGTACGTGCCTCCAGCCCCCCGACCAGCTCGCACAACAGTGGCAGCTGTTCGCCGACGGAGGGATGCAGCACCTCGCAGCGGGACAGGTCGGCCAGGTACGGGGTGCGCTTTTCGCGAAATCCGACCAGCACGCGCCCTTTGCGGGTGACGTGCTTCACACCGAGCCGCGCCTTGCCTCGATAGCCCCACACCGGCGCCGTCAGGGGGTCGAGCACGTCCTGCGGCTGGACGTGACCGAGGCGCTGCAGGTTCTCGAGCAACACCTGTTGCCGTGCCCGTACCTGCGCCGCGGGATGCAGATGCTGCAGACTGCATCCCCCGCACACCCCGTAATGCCTGCAGCGCGCTGTCACCCGGTCCGGTGCAGGCCGGTGCAGCTCCGTGACCTGCCCTTCATCGAAGTGCCGGTGCGCGGCCAGATAGCGGAATCCAACCTCCTCGCCCGGCAAGGCGCCCTCGATGAACACGGTCTTGCCGGCAACGTGCGCCACCCCGCGCCCGTCATGGGCCAGTGATTCCACGCTGACGCACCCGACGGGGGCCGGCAGTCGCTGCTTGCGGGCTCGCCTGCGCACGGGGTCACATCGCCGGGAGTCCGGAATTCCCGGCAGGAACCTCGACCCGCCGGGGCACGACCGGCAGCCGGTGCCAGCGCAGGTCAGGCATTCCAGTGCGCGAGGAACTCGGCCAGGTGCACCTTACCGGCGGCCTGCAGTTCGTCGCGGACCTGCTGGCAGGCGGCATCGTACTGCACGCCCGTGATATGACCGCGAACCAGTTCGAAACGCTGGTAGACGAGGTAGGTGTTGAGCACATCGGTCTCGCAGTAATCGCGGATACCCGTGATATCTCCCGCCAGGTAGCTGTCCCACACGTGGGCGCCGTGCATGCCCATCTTGCCGGGAAATCCCAGCATGGTCGCGATTTCATCCAGCCGGGCGGTGGCCCGCGGCTGGTAACCGGACAGCACGTCCATCAGGTCCGTATGGCGTTCGTGGTAGCGGCCGAGATAGTTGTTCCAGCGGAAGTCCCGGTTGTCATTGCCGGTGTCCCAGTAGCGCGGGGCAGCCACCCCGTGCAGCAGGCTGCGATAATGGATCACCGGCAGGTCGAATCCCGACCCGTTCCAGGACACCAGCGTCGGGGTATAGCGGTCGATACCGTCGAAGAAACGCGTCAGCAGTTCCTGTTCCGGCGCATCCGGCTCGCCCAGTGACCAGACCTTGAACCGGTCCGGTGTGCGCAGCACCACCGAGATGGCCACGATGCGCTGCAGGTGGTGGCGCAGGAACTCGGAGCCACCGGTTTCCTCGGCACGCTGCTGGAACATGATCTTGCCCACATCAGCGTCGGACAGGTCACCCAGGTCGTGGAGCCGGCGCCCGGTCCCCACGTCCGGAACGGTTTCGATATCGAAGACAAAAATATTCATGTGCGAGTCGGGGCGCTGTGTGACGACGCGCCAGCAGCGTCATTACCTCCTGCAGGTGACCGGGGCGCCTTGGAATCCGGCAGGCAGCTGCCGCCGGGCGGCAAACGCGTGGCGGGGACGGGACCCGGTTACGGGTTATTTCTGTTGCCAGTTACCGCTGGCGTTGATGTACCACCAGCCGGGACGGGCATTGTCGACCCAGCGCCGGGCGAACGTGGCACGGATCTCATCCTCCCACTCGGGATGGCCATTGGCCCGCGCCATCTCGGCATACAGTGCGTCCCGGTCACGGTTTTCCGCCGCCACCAGGATCTTCACCGCATTACGCCTGGGCAACGGTACCAGTTTCTGGTCGCGGACGACGATGTGACCGTCGGCGGTCATCCCGATGGCGCCCGAACTGTAATACGGTGCGAGCTCACGGATCCTTGCCTCCATGCGCGCCGTGATCTGCTTGATGGCCGGCGATGTTTTGGAGAGATCGGCTGCAGCATGTGCCGGTGTGATCAGCCAGTCCAGCACACGGGAGCCGAATTGCGCCGGGTACCCGTCCGGCTGGATGGAAGATTTCGGCTCGGTAGCGGGCGGCGGCTGCGCGGGTGTCTGCCCCTGCGGCACATTCTTGTAGACGTCGAGGATGATCCGGTCGGCCGCCTTTTCCGCCGCTTCCGCCGGGAAGTAGACATTGATCGTGACGCATGCGGTTGCAAACAGCAGCGCCAGCAGGATCGAGGGGATGCGCAACGTTTTCATGGACGGCTCTCCTGGTACCATTTCTGCCGGATTCTACCGGGTCTGACGGACAGAGGGTAACACGGGCGGTCGCGGAGGATTCAATGCCCGCCCGCTGACTGCCCTTCGATGACCCGTTTCAGCTGTCCCACCAGTCCGGACCAGTCCACCCGGTCCGAATAACCGATCACGTCCAGGCGCGGCGGGATGAAACGGCCCTTGACCAGGTAATAACCGCCATCCGCGGGTGCAACGCCGCCCATCGCGCAGATACCGTTTTGCAGCCGGCAACGGATGCCGAGCCGGTCATAGGGAAAATCCTTCAGAATACGCAGCAGACTGCGCGACAGTGCGCCGCCCACACCACCCCCGCCGATGCTGGAAATATTGTCCACGGCCTTCTGGCTGATGCGGTGCCGCGACCGGTCCCCCGGCGGCGTGGCGAACTCGGCATCGAAGGCCACCGGTTGCCAGTTTTCCATCTGCAGGCCGTCGATGCGGCCTGCCAGCTTTCCCTCGATGCGCCCGAACGAGAACGCCCGGGTCAGCTGCTCCAGATCGATCTGCCGCGCCTGTGCACTGACCTGCAGGCGCGGCACCTCTCCAAAGGGTTGTTCCAGCGTCAGGTCACGCAAGGTGATATCCCCGCCGAACACGCGGACCTGCAGTACCCCCCCCACCCGCAGCACACCGTCGTCATAACTGACCTGCGGAATCACGCCGGACAGCTTGCCGCCGAATTCCGGCCAGTCGAGCGCGCCGGTCAACGTCTGCAGGGACACCGGGGTGAGGGTTCCGTCCACCGCCCAGTGCAGTGGCCGGCCGGCGGGCTGCGCCAGCTCGAACGAATCAATCTCCAGGCTGCCATCGAGGACCGGGATCTGCGCAGGCCGCGCCAGCCGCAGCTGCCGGCCGGCCGAATCCAGCGCGAGCCGGGTCGGGCCCAGGTCGATACGGTACAGGTGCCCGGATTGCCAGCCCAGTTCGGAGCGCCGCGTCTCCCGCCCGGACCAGCGCAAGGTGCCGTCGAGATCCCGGAATCCGAACAGCCCGTCCTGCTGTTCCACCTCGACGCCGCCCAGTTCCAGCTGCGCTGACACCGGCTGGCCGTCGGCCAGGGTCAGGCGACCGTGCACACTGCCGGCGGTCCGCAGGGTGCCCGCCACGCCCTGCAACAGCCAGGGCTGCAGGTAGATCTCGTACAGGCCCGGCATCCGGCCCTCCTGCAGTTCCACCTGCAGGTCAACGGGCCGCGGCATTTCCCGCCAGTCGAGGCTGCCGCTCACCTGCACGGCCAGTACCCCGGGATGACGGTAGGTCAGTGCACGCAACTGCAGGACCCGGGTCCGCGGCAGCCAGTCGAATGTCGTATCGAGGTGGATTGGCTGCCCGGACGCCTCCAGGTAGAGGGGTTCGAAGTACAGGGCACCGGTATGCTCGTCCGCCAGCAGGTGCACCTGCCAGCCCGGCCCGTGCGGACGGACGGCGACCTGGACATCCAGTCCGGCATGTTCGCCGGCCAGGCTGCCGGCAGCATTGGAAAAGGTGGCGTCCTGTAATTGCACCGCCAGACTGGCGGCGGCCAGCTCCGGGCCACTACCGCGCACGGTCACGCGTATGCCGGCACGGCTGTCACCACTCAGCACGGGGACCGGATATCCCAGGTCGTGCGCTTCCCGGCTGATCGCGGCCAGGTCCAGACCCGTCCCGCGCAATTGCACCTGCCAGCCCGCTGCGGCCTGCCGGACGTCCACGTGCAGACGGCCACCGAAACCGCGCACACCATCCAGATGGACGGTCAGCTCCTGATCCGGAATCCGGTAGCGAAACATAACCGCCACACGTTGACCGCCGTACCGGCCGCTCTGCGCCAGCAACCGGCCGGCAGGGCACTCGAGCGTGTTTCCGTCGAATTGCAGTCGTGGACACTCCAGGCGCACGTCGCGCAGGTCCCCCGCGGGCGCAGGCAGCTGCAGCCGCCGGATCTGCGCCACCAGACTGGCCGTGGCATCCTCCAGCCAGTCCAGCCGCACGTCGACATCGCGGACAGACCAGCCGGGTCCCGCCACGCTACCGAAACGCAGGGCCGCCGAATCGACGGCGTGACCCGGCCGGGTGGACCCTGCCAGCAACAGGACAACCGCCAGCAGCAGGAGACCGGTCCGTGCCGCGCAGGAAAACATTCAGTCGGGAAATACCCCGGTGGACAGGTAGCGGTCTCCCCGGTCGCAGATGATGGCCACGATGACCGCGTGTTCCAGCTCGCGTGACAGGGCCAGCGCGGCGGCGACGGCGCCGCCGGATGAGACGCCGGCAAAGATGCCTTCCTGCGCGGCCAGCGCCAGGGTCGTGGCCTCGGCGTCATGCTGGGTCATCTCGATGGTCCGGTCCACCCGGGTAGCATCGAAGATCGCCGGCAGATAGGCCTCGGGCCAGCGCCGGATGCCGGGGATCGAAGAACCTTCGGCGGGCGTCACGCCAACGATCTGCACCGCGTTGTTTTGTTCCTTCAGGTAGCGCGAGGTGCCCATGATGGTTCCGGTCGTCCCCATGGCGCTGACGAAGTGGGTGATGGTACCGGCCGTATCCCGCCAGATCTCCGGACCGGTCGTCTCGTAATGGGACAGCGGATTATCCGGGTTGGAGAACTGGTCCAGGACCCTGCCCTCGCCGCGCGCCTGCATATCGAGCGCAAGGTCGCGCGCACCTTCCATGCCCGCCTCCTTGCTGACCAGGATGATCCCGGCGCCGAACGCCTTCATCACCGCGCGCCGTTCCACACTCATGGTCTCCGGCATGATCAGCACCATGCGGTAGCCCTGCATGGCTGCCGCCATGGCCAGCGCAATCCCGGTATTGCCGCTGGTCGCCTCGATCAGGGCGTCGCCCGGCCGGATATCCCCGCGCTGCTCGGCGTGGCGGATCATGCTGAGCGCGGGCCGGTCCTTGACCGAGCCGGCCGGGTTGTTCCCTTCCAGCTTGACCAGGATCGTATTGGAGGTAGTACCCGGCAGCCGCTGCAGCCGTACCAGCGGGGTATTGCCTACGGTGGCCTCCAGGGTCAGGAAATCCATGGTTTTTCCGTCAGTTCCAGGGGGTGACAGTATACCCAAGAAGCGGAATGTTCAGACAGCCCCGGTCGGAAAAGTCCTACCCGTACCGTCTGGTCGCACACCGGCCGGTACGGTAGCATGCAATCCGCGTGTGTCGGCGTGCACAGCGACTTCCCTCATTTCCATTACGGGGCATGCCTATGACTACCACCCACCGTGCGGACAGGCCCGGCACATTTGCCGGCCGGCTGCTGGAACGGATCCGGCAGGTCATCCTGCCGCCGGGTATCTTCCCGTCACGGCGACCGAGACCCGCGTCGGGCGTTGCGGATGACGACCTCAAACTGCAGTCACTGGGACAGCAGTTCCGCCGTGAACTGCAGGCGCGGCTGCTGGAGGAAATACCCGGGTACCGCCGGGAAATCGCAAGTGCGCATGAACAAAGTGACAGCGCCGCCATGCGCAACGTCGTGCACCGGTTGCTGGGCGCTGCGGTGTATTGTGACCTCGACACACTGGTAGACGACCTGCGGGACCTGCAACTGGCGCTGCGCTCACAGGACCGGTTCACCATCGAGGTCGGCTATTCCAGACTCGTCGTCACCATGGATGCGCTGATGGCCCGGTGCAAGGTTCAGGCCCGGGTTACGGCTGAGTGACGGCCTGCATCAGGCGTTTCATTTCCGCCACCGCGTGCGCCAGCCCGTCAAACACGGCCTGCGCCACGATCGAATGCCCGATATTCAGTTCCCGGATCCCCGGGATGGCCGCGATGTCCTGCACATTGCCGTAATGCAGGCCGTGTCCCGCATGCACGGACAGGTCGGCCGCGACGCCCTGCTCCACTGCGCGCACGATGCGTTCCAGCTCGCCCTGCCGTGCCGCTCCCGCCGCGGCGTCGGCGAAATGCCCGGTGTGGATTTCGATACAGGGTGCGCCGCTGGCTGCCGCCGCCTCGATCTGCTTCGGGAGCGCGTCGATGAACAGGGATACCCGGATACCGGCAGCGGACAGTCGCTCGCAGGCGGCCCGGATCCGCGGCAGCTGACCGGCTACATCGAGGCCACCCTCGGTGGTAAGTTCCGCGCGCCGTTCCGGGACCAGGCAGCAATCCGCCGGCCGGATGCGCTCCGCGAACGCGACCATTTCGTCGGTGACCGCCATTTCCAGGTTCATGCGTGTGGCAAGCCGGCCACGCAGGGTGATCACGTCCCCGTCCTGGATATGGCGCCGGTCCTCGCGCAGGTGCAGGGTGATGCTGTCCGCACCGGAGCGCTCGCATAACAGCGCCGCTGCCAGCAGGTCCGGGTAGGGAGTGCCGCGGGCCTGCCGCAGGGTGGCAATGTGATCGATATTCACGCCCAGTAACATTTCGTCAGGTTCTCCAGTTCATGCCGGTTTGTCACCTTGCCCTGCAGCGGGCACCGTAGCGCGTGCCAGTGCCGACAGCTGGCGCGAAACCGTGCGGGTCCGCAGCGGCCGCTCGCCCAGGTACAGCGCCAGCGCCGCCCGGGTCAGCCGCCGGATCTCGCGGCAGACCTGCGGGTTGTCCAGCTGCTCGTCGCGCAGGGCCAGCAGGCTGGCGCCATCCAGGCACAGCGTATCCGCCAGTGGCCGGTCGCAGCGCACCGGCCCGCTCTCGAGCCGGTACTCATAACACGTTCCTGCCACCACGGGGGTGAGCCCGTCGGCCTCGCACTCCAGCTGCAGGCCGTAGCCGAGCTCCTGCAACAACTGCTTCTCGAAACAGCGCAGTGCCGGTTCCTCGGCGTGGGGCAGCCGATCCAGCGCCCGCTCGTAGGCGTCGAACAGCGCCGGGTGCGGGTCATGCCGCCGCAGCAGACGCAGCAGCAATTCGTTCAGGTAACAGGCACTCAGTATCTGGCGCGGCGCAACCTGCGGTGCCTGCGCCCGGTAGTCCACGTCGATCAGCGTACCCAGTTCGCCACGCAGGCTCCACGACAGCGACAGCGGACGCAGCATCTGCAACTGGTTGTGCCAGCGACCACGCGCAGCGCGCGCGCCCCGTGCCACCAGGCCGAGCCGGCCATATTCACGACTGAACACTTCCAGCAGCAGACTGGAATCCCGGTACGGGTAATGGTGCAGGATCCACGCGGCCTGCAGGGCGATCCGGGCCGTACCGCTCATGCCGGTACCGACCGGTGTGCCGGACCGCCCGGCAGGGGGACCGGAAGTGGAGTGGTGATCAGGACCGGATGGTGGCGCATGGCATCTCCACGGGGTCGTCAGGGCTTGTCCAGAGTGTACCCGAGGCTTTGCAATGACCGTTCGTCATCGGCCCAGCCTTCCTTGACCTTCACCCACAGTTTCAGGTTTACCCTGCCGCCGAGCAGCGCCTCGATATCACGCCGCGCCTCCTGTCCGACTTCCTTGAGCAGCCCCCCCTGCCGGCCGATCACGATGTTCTTCTGGCTCTCCCGCTCCACCCAGATCAGTGCGTGAATGTGGGTTACCCGCGCCGCGTGCCGGAACGACTCGATCTCGACGGTCAGACCGTAGGGCAATTCGCGCGCCAGTTTCCGAAACAGCTTTTCACGCACCAGCTCGGCCACCAGGAAGCGCTCGGAACGGTCGGTTACCTGGTCTTCCGGAAACAATGCCGGTGCCACCGGCAGGCGGCGCTCGATGCAGGCCTCCAGGGCAGCCAGGTTTTGTCCCCGGCTGGCCGCAATTGGCACGATCTCTGCGAACGGGTAGCGGGCCGCCAGTGCCTGCAGCTCGGGCAGCAAGGCAGCGCGATCCCTGAGCCGGTCAATCTTGTTGACGGCGAGAATCACCGGACAGGACACGTGCGCCAGCTTCTCCAGTACCAGATCGTCATCCGGCAACCAGCGCAGGGCCTCCACCACGAACACCGCCACGTCGACATCACGCAACACGGTGTCCGCGGCCCGGTTCATGTAGCGGTTCATGGCGCGGCCACTGAACCCGTGAATACCGGGAGTATCCACGTAGATCAGCTGCGCGTGCCGGTGTGTCTTGATACCCAGCAGCTGGTGGCGCGTGGTTTGCGGACGGCGTGACGTGATACTGACTTTCTGCCCCAGGATACGGTTCAGCAGGGTCGACTTGCCGACATTGGGCCGGCCGACCAGGGCAATGTATCCGCAGCGAAAGTCAGGAACCACTTGACTGGCCCGCAGCAAGCTGCTGCAGCATCCGCGCGGCGGCATCCTGCTCTGCCTGGCGGCGGCTGTTGCCGGCACCGTCACAGGGGCCGGCGCCGTCGATTTCACAGCGCACCCGGAACTGCTGCGCGTGTGCCTCGCCGCTTACGTGCAACACACTGTATACCGGCAGCGGCCTGCCCTGTGCCTGCAGGTGTTCCTGCAGGAGGGTCTTCGGATCCTTCAGCACCGTCGCCTCGGCCAGGGCGTCGAGCCGGGTGGAGAAATGCTGCAGGATACAGCGGCGGCAGGCCTCGAAGCCGCCGTCGAGGTAGATTGCCCCGAGCACGCCTTCCAGCGCATCCGACAGGATCGAACCACGGCGGTGACCGCCACTGCGGCGTTCGCCGGTCCCCAGCTGCAGATAGTCGCCCAGTTCCAGCACCCGGGCGATTTCCGCCAGGGATTCGCGTCTGACCAGGCTGGCGCGCAGCCGGCTCAGGCGGCCTTCACTCGCAGCCGGGAAGTGATGATAGAGTTCGGCGGCAATGACCGCACCAAGCACGGCGTCACCGAGAAATTCCAGACGTTCGTTGTTGTTCCTGCCGGCACTGCGGTGGGTCAGCGCCTGCTGCAGCAGGTCTGTGTTGCCGAACCGGTAGCCGAGTCGCTGCTGCAGCTGGTCGGGATTACGCGTCAAAGCTTGTGTGCCATTACCTGCTTGTCAAAATCCATCACGACCGAGACGTTGCCGAACAGGTGCACGCGGGATTCGTACTCCGCCTCTACCGTGAAGTTCGCGCCTGTCGGCCTGATCAGCACGTCCCGCGGGGTGATGGTATCCACATAGTTGATGTCGAAGCGACGCGCCAGCAGGTTACGGATCTCGGTGGGCGTATGAAAGCCGGACTCCTTGGTCAGCGACTCCAGGGTCGACACTACCTTGTAGTATTCGAGGTAGGACGGAGCCATCTTGAGTGTCAACAGGGTAAAAAACCCGATCAGTGCCAGCACGATCAGCCAGCCGATTCCGGTCATTCCATTCTGTCGTGACAATGAACGCATAGTCGTCACCCTCGTGTGTACCTATTGAATTTTCATGCCGATGCGATGGAAATTCACACCGCCATTCGCACCGTCCCAGTTCATCCAGATGCGAAACGCCTTGCCAACCAGGTTGCCTTCCGGGACCGTCCCCCAGTAACGACTGTCGTTGCTGTTGTCACGGTTGTCTCCCATCACGAAGTACTGACCCTTGCCGACCACGAACTCGCCTTCCACCCCGGGCGTGTGCGGCATGACCAGTATATCGTGCTGTACATTGCCGAGCTGCTCGCGACGCAGGCTGGCCCCGGACATGCTGACACCTGCCCCCTTGCCGATATAGACGCCTTCCGGAATCTGGCCGACCGGCTTGCCGTTAATGTATACGACCTTGTTGTAATAACCAATCCGGTCGCCGGGCAGGCCCACCACCCGCTTGATGTAGTCCACGCTCGGATCCCTGGGATAGCGGAATACCACCACGTCACCACGCTTCGGTTCGCCGATGTCCACCACCTTGTTGTTCAGCACCGGCAAACGCAGGCCATAGGCAAACTTGTTGACCAGGATGAAGTCACCCACCAGCAGGGTCGGCATCATGGACCCGGAGGGGATGCGGAACGGCTCCACGATGAACGAACGCAGCACCAGCACCGCGAGGATCACCGGGAAGAACGACTTGCAGTACTCGACCAGGGTGGATTCGCGCAACGTGGACCGCACCTGGTCGGAACTCTCCTCCGCGCCACCGGCGACCAGGCTGGCCGCCTTGCGGCGCCGGACCGGCGCGAATACAGCCGCGTCGAGTGCCCAGGCGACTCCGGTAAACAGGGTGGCAATGACCAGTATCATGGGGAAATCGAAATTCATCTTCTGCCTCTTTGTTCGGGTCCGTGCTGCAACCGGGCCATTATAGGCGCGCGGCGCCGTTCATTCATTATCCACCCGCAGCACGGCCAGGAACGCGGCCTGCGGTATTTCCACCTTGCCGAACTGTTTCATGCGCTTCTTGCCGGCCTTCTGCTTTTCCAGCAGCTTGCGCTTGCGGGTGATGTCTCCGCCATAGCATTTTGCAGTGACGTTTTTGCGCAGCGCCTTTACGTTGGTGCGCGCGATGATCTGGCCGCCGATCGCGGCCTGGATTGCGACATCATACATCTGTCTCGGGATCAGTTCCTTCATGCGCGATGCCAGCTGACGCCCGCGCGTATGGGCGAAATCACGGTGCACGATCAGCGACAGCGCATCCACGCGCTCACCGTTGATCAGGATATCCAGCTTGACCAGGGGCGCCGCCTGGAACCTCAGGAAGTGATAGTCGAACGAGGCATAGCCGCGGCTGACCGACTTGAGCCGGTCAAAGAAGTCCAGCACGATCTCGCTCAGCGGCAGTTCGTAATTCAGGGATACCTGGCTGCCGAGATACTGCATATCGCGCTGCATGCCACGTTTCTCGATGCACAGGCTGATCACGTTGCCGACGTAATCCTGGGGTACCAGGATGTTGGCGAGAATGATTGGCTCCCGAATCTCGGTGATCCGGCTGACCGGCGGCAGGCTGGCCGGGTTGTCGATTTTCAGGAGCCCGCCCTGGGTATCGAGCACCTCATAGATCACCGTTGGCGCCGTGGTGATCAGGTCCAGATCATACTCACGCTCCAGCCGCTCCTGTACGATCTCCATGTGCAGCATGCCAAGGAAACCGCAGCGGAAACCGAAGCCCAGCGCCTCCGAGGTTTCCGGCTCGTAATGCAGCGCGGCATCGTTCAGCCGCAGCTTCTGCAGTGCCTCGCGCAGGTCTTCGTAATCGTCCGAGCTGACCGGGTAAAGCCCGGCGAATACGTTCGGCTGCACGGTCTTGAATCCCGGCAGGGCGCCGGCAGCGGGGTTGTTGACGAGGGTGAGCGTGTCGCCGACCGGCGCCCCGTCGATATCCTTGATACCGGCCACGACAAAGCCCACGTCACCGGCCTCGAGGAATTCGCGGTCTTGCGGCTTGGGGGTGAACACACCCAGCTTCTCGACCTGGAACCCGCGCCCGGTCGACATCACGCGGATCCTGTCCCGGCGCGCCATACGCCCTTCCATCACCCGGATCAGCGAGATCACTCCGACGTAGTTGTCGAACCAGGAGTCGATGATCAGGGCACGCAGCGGCGCGCCCACGTCACCGCCGGGTGGCGGCACCCGGCGCACCAGTTCCTCCAGTACGTCGATCACCCCCTCACCGGTCTTGGCGCTGCACCGCACCGCGTCGCTCGCTTCCAGCCCGATGATCTCCTCGATTTCACGAATGACCTGCTCCGGGTCTGCCGCCGGCAGGTCGATCTTGTTCAGCACCGGCACCACCTCGAGATTGAGGTCGATGGCGGTATAGCAGTTCGCCACGCTCTGCGCCTCCACGCCCTGGGCCGCATCCACTACCAGCAGGGCGCCCTCGCAGGCCGCAAGCGAACGCGAGACCTCATAGGAAAAATCGACGTGCCCGGGCGTGTCGATCAGGTTCAGTTCGTACACCTGACCGGAACGCGACGGGTAGTGCAGGGAAACGCTCTGGGCCTTGATGGTGATCCCGCGCTCGCGTTCCAGATCCATGGAATCCAGCACCTGCTCTTCCATCTCGCGGTCGGCAAGGCCGCCGCAGATCTGGATGAAACGATCCGCGAGCGTCGACTTGCCGTGATCGATATGCGCGATGATGGAAAAATTGCGAATGTACTGGCTGTCTGTCATGAAACCCGGAATGGCGTGACTCGCACCAACCGGGCCACGCGGGTAGGGATTGTCGGGGCAACCCGGATCAGCGATCACAAGTCACTGATTGCCCGAAGGGTTCCGGATTATACAGCAACCTCGTGACAAGTCACTCACCGGCGCGGGCGGCACACCAGGCACGCAACCGGTCCTCTTCGAGGAAGTAGTAGCAGAGCTCCGTTTCCCGCTCCGCCAGCACCGGCACGCGCGTACCGTAGTGGCGTACCAGTTCCGGGTCGGGATCGATATCCACGGTGGTATAGCTGAAGGCAAGCTCATGACGCAGGCGCTCCAGCGCCTGCGTCATGTCCTCGCAGAGATGGCAGCCACGGCGGATGTACACGGTAAAGTGACATGCCATGGCGGGTCCGTGGCCGCTGACCGTTATTTTCCAGGCACCTTGAGTGCCAGGAAGGTCGGGCTGCCGCTGCGTTGCACCAGCACGGCCACGGACTTGCCGGCTGGCAGGCCCTCTACCAGCTTGTTGAATTGCTTGGCATCATGAATGATCTTGCCGTCCACGGACAGGATGATGTCCCCCTTGCGGATGCCGGCATCGGAAGCCGCGCCGGTGACCACGTGGGTCACCACCACGCCATTGGTCACGCTTTGCTCGGACATCTGTTCCTCGCTCAGCTCCGCAACCGCAACACCGATCCGGTTGGCCTTTTCGATGGACGGGTGGCCGGACTCCACCTCCTGCTCGCCTTCCTCCGGCAGTTCGCCCAGCTTGACCTGGATCACCATGGTCCTGGCGTTGCGTACGACCTCGACCGGAATCTTCACGCCCACCTTGGTATTGCCGACGATCGGCGGCAGACTGGCGGAATTGGTCACGTCGATATCGTTGAAGCGGATAATGATATCGCCCACCTTGAAGCCGGCTTTCTGTGCGGGACTGTCGGGCAGTACCTTTGCCACCAGCGCGCCGCGCGGTTTCTTCATGCCGAAGGACTCGGCCAGCTCCGTCGTCACGTCCTGGATCAGCACACCCAGCCAGCCACGACTGACCTTGCCGCTGGTCTTGAGCTGATCGACCACGTCCATGGCGACCTCGATGGGGATCGAGAAGGACAGCCCCATGTAGCCACCGGAACGGCTGTAGATCTGCGAATTGACGCCCACCACTTCACCGTCCTGGTTGAACAGCGGACCACCCGAGTTGCCCGGGTTGATCGCCACGTCGGTCTGGATGAAAGGAACGTAGTTTTCCTTTGGCAGGCTGCGGCCCTTGGCACTGACGATACCGGCCGTGGCGGAATGGTCGAAACCGAACGGCGACCCGATCGCCAGAACCCAGTCCCCCACTTCCAGGTCATGGGAACTGCCGATCTTTGCCACCGGCAGGTTACTGGCATTGATCTTGAGCAGGGCGATATCGCTGCGCTTGTCATCGCCGATGATCTTGGCCTTCAGCTCCCGCCGGTCGCTCAGGCGGACGATGATTTCGTCGGCGCCTTTCACCACGTGGTAATTGGTCAGGACATACCCGTCCGGGGAAATGATGAATCCCGAACCCAGGGATTTGACATCATGGTATTCCGGTTCACCGTCCTCCTGCTGCTGCTCGAAGAAATGCTTGAACAAATCACCGAACGGGCTGCCTTCCGGCAGTTCCGGCATCTCAAAGCCTTCGGGGAGATGCAGTCCGCTCTGTACCTTCTGCGTGGTGCTGATATTGACCACGCACGGACTGACGCTCTTGATCAGTTCGGAAAACCCCTGAAGGTGACTCGCCCGGGCAACCCCGGCCACGGACATCGTGACGAACAAGACGCCCAGCACGAATGCAAAGAACCTGTTTAGCTTCAACATACCGATTTCGCTCCTGATAGGACTTGTGGAATCCGGGCATCGGACCTGTCAGCCGGTTGACAACCCCGGATATACCCTGCGTAGTACGACCGGCTGATAAGCCGGGTGGTTCCGGTTGCGGCGGCTGAAATGACGCAGCCAGGCAAAACCGGCACACAGGCCGGCAAGCGCCCCGGCAATCGCGCCGCCCTCGGCCGGCCCTGCAAACCAGCTCGTGGCCAGCCGGTCGCCGGCCAGGGCACCGCCCAGCAAGGCCAGCAGGGGCACGGTATACACGGCCAGGGATCCGTACAGCAGGCCTGTTTCCGGAATGCCGATCACCACCTGCTCACCGATCTCCGCATCGACCCGGTTGAGCGCACGCAGACGCAGGCGGCGCTGACCCAGCATTTTTGCAATCGCACCCGCACCGCAGCCGCCATGCATGCTGCATGCAGAACAGGTACCGGTGCGTACGCCCTCGATCCAGGCCATGCCGTCTTTCACATCGACAACCCGGCCGTATTCTTCAATCATCTTTCGGATCCGTACGCTGCACCGACCTGGCGATCATCTTTACGGTGGCCTCGGGCACCTCGCCGACCACGGTGATCTGGTGCCCATCGACCTGGGCGCCGTAGGCATTCATGGCACCCATTCCGGAATGGCCCAGCAGGGGATGGTGCACGGAATCGGCATCCTCGATGTACACGGACACGGTCGCCAGCCCGTCACTGAACACCATGTGTTCGGTTTCCGCCTGCGCATCGTGCATGCGCCCGTGCTGGGAACTGCTGAGGGTGAATCCGGGCGGCAGGTGCATCACGTGCCAGTCGGGGTGCGCGTCGCGCTGCGGATCCGGCCGGTGCGTATCGTTCATCTGGCTGTGCCAGGAATAACCGTCTCCGTTCAGCGAAGGTTGCAGGTCACCGGGAGGGATGTCCGCCCCGATCTTGAGCGCGGTGAACATGACCTGTTCGATGGGCTTGCCGTCGACACCGGTGAGATCGGATTTGAGCAGCATGTGTGAGTCACGGTCGATCCAGAAGCGATATCCGTAGCGCAGGGTGTCGCGCGGCCGGATGGCGATCACACGTGCGGGATATCCCGCCATGCGATCCTTGCCGGCATCTTCAAAGGTGTAATTGGCGTTCAGCCGGTCGAGGTCGCGCGGTACCACGTGGAAATGCCGCCGCGGGCGGCTGTGGCCGACCATCACGGACTTGTTGTCGGTCATGATGCAGGTGACCGCCTTGTCATCGCGCAGCACCTCGCGCGCGCTGCCGGTCAGGGACACCAGTCGTTCGCGCACACCGCCCTTGTCCACGCGGTGGATGATGCGCATGGTTTCCAGCCGGTTGTTGTGCAGGTAGACGAAGGTACCGTCATAGTTCAGCGTCTCGAGGGCGCTGGACATGTCATCGAGCCACTGGCGCGGGCTGTCATCCGCCCGCACCTGGGCGGACAGCGCCGTCAGCAGCGTGAGCAGCAACCAGCTCGCCGTGGCATGGCCGGATACCTTCCCCGCAGACATTCCGGACCCGTCAGGCATGCGGTCTCATTCGTTGCCCGGGCTGCCGTTCCCGGGCTGCGAGTCCTGGCCAACGATCCGCACATACGGCAGCATGCCCTGCATACCGCCGTTAACTGAATATTCGTTGTGGTTGACCAGGTACGCGTCGAGATCGCGTGTGCTGGTTGCCGGCTCGACCCGGGTCGTGACATCCGCAACATTCGCCACGTTTTCCGGGCGGATATAGGTGCTGGCGGCAGGGGCGACGGCCAGGGTCGGAGTCTCTGCAGGGCCTTCCTGACGGATATTCTGCAGGGAGACCACCGCAACGATGGCGACCGAGGCGGCGATAGCCGCACCGGCCAGCGGCCGGTACCAGCGGCTGGCGCCGCCGGCCGCGACATGCATCGTCCCTTCCGCCTGCAGGGCCGCGCGCACCCGCCGGTGAAAACCGGCATCCACCCGCCGTGGCATGCTGTCATGCAGCGCGTCACTGACCAGCTGGTACCGGGCCAGCACCTGCTGCAGGCCGTCATCCGCTGCCAGTTGCCGGATCAGCAGTGACTGTTCCGCATCCGGCAATTCATCGTCGACCAGCGCGGAAAGCTGCTCGTGGATCTTGTCTTTCATAACATTGCAACCCGTGGTTATCTAGCCCAGTAAAGGTTTCAGCCTCGCGTCGATTGCATCCCGCGCCCGGAATATCCTCGAACGCACCGTCCCGATCGGACATTCCATGGCCTCGGCAATCTCCTCATAGCTTAGCCCTTCCAGTTCGCGCAAGGTGATCGCCGTGCGCAAATCATCCGGCAGCTCGTCGATCGCCGCAGCAATCGTTTCCTTGAGCTCGTCACGCAGCAGCACATGCTCCGGCGTGTCATATTCCTTCAGACCAGAGGCACCTTCATATTGTTCCGCTTCCTGGGCATCTAGATCCGACTTTGGTGGCCGGCGCCCGCTGGCTACCAGGTGGTTCTTCGCCGTGTTGATCGCGATACGGTAGATCCAGGTGAAGAACGCGCTCTCGCCGCGGAAGTTGCCCAGTGACCGGTAGGCCTTGATGAAGGCCTCCTGTGCCACGTCCATGGCCTCATCGTGATCATGCACGTAACGATATGCCAACTGTATGATTTTGTTCTGATATTTTAGAACAAGAACATCGAACGCCCGCTTGTCGCCATGCTGAACCCGCTCAACCAGTGCCTGATCAATGCTTCGCTCGCCCATCCGGGCCGTCTCCCCTCACCCGGAACCGACCGGTTGACCCCCCGAATTCCGGTTAGTTCATGATACTGTATGAAAATCAGGTAGTTTGCAGAAATTGCTTGCGAACCACAAGGCTCCTGCCGCACGCTGGCGCAGGCGACCTGGTGCCTTGCTGCGCCGTCCAATTCGCGAGGAGTGTGCACGCCATGACCCGCAACCGGCAATACGATGTGCTTATTATTGGCAGTGGCGCGGCCGGACTGAGCCTGGCCCTGCGTCTGCCCGCGACCCTGCGCATCGCGATCCTGGCCAAGAGCCGCCTCGAGGAGAGCAGTACGCTGTATGCCCAGGGCGGCATTTCGGCCGTGACCGCTCCGGAAGACACGTTCGAGTCGCATATCGCGGATACCCTCAATGCCGGGGCCGGACTCAACCACCCGGACGCGGTACGCTTCACGATCGAGCACGCACCCCAGGCCATCCAGTGGCTGGTCGACCTCGGCGTCCCGTTCACCCGCCACGGCAACCGCAATGACCCGGATGCCTTCCACCTCACCCGCGAGGGTGGCCATTCCACCCGGCGGGTGCTGCACGCCGCCGATGCCACCGGGCGCGCGATGGAAACCACGCTGGTCAGCGAAACCCGCAAACGCAGCAACATCGAGATTTTCGAACACCATATCGCCATCGACCTGATAACCGCCGCCAAGCTCGGCAAGTCACCGAACCGCTGCCTGGGCGCCTATGCGCTGGATATCGAAGCCGGCCACGTCCATACCATTGCCGCCTCCAGCGTGGTGCTGGCGACCGGCGGGGCCAGCAAGGTGTATCTCTACACCAGCAACCCGGACACCTCGAGCGGAGACGGCATCGCCATGGCCTGGCGCGCCGGTTGCCGGATCGCCAACATGGAATTCAACCAGTTCCATCCTACCTGCCTGTACCACCCGCAGGCCAAGTCCTTCCTGGTGACCGAGGCGGTGCGTGGCGAGGGCGGCCGGCTGCTGCTGCCGGACCGGACGCCGTTCATGGAACGTTTCGACCCGCGCGGCAACCTGGCGCCGCGCGACATCGTGGCGCGCGCAATCGACCACGAAATGAAGCGGCTCGGCGCAGAGTACGTGTTGCTCGACATCAGCCACAAACCGGCGCCGTTCATCAGGGAGCACTTCCCGACCGTCTATGCGCGCTGCCGCGAACTCGGCTACGACATGACACTGGAACCCATCCCGGTCGTCCCCGCCGCGCATTACACCTGCGGTGGCGTGATCACCGACCTGAACGGTGCCACCGACCTGGCCGGCCTGTACGCGATCGGCGAGGTCGCCTGCACGGGGCTGCACGGCGCCAATCGCATGGCCAGCAACTCCCTGCTCGAATGCCTCGTGTTTGCCCGGTCGGCGGCACGGCACATCCTGGACACACTCACGCAGCAGCCCGCGCCGGCCAGCCTGCCGGCCTGGGACGAATCCCGCGTCCGGGACTCGGACGAGGAAGTGGTGGTCAGTCACAACTGGGACGAGTTGCGTCGCTGCATGTGGAACTACGTGGGCATCGTGCGCACCAACAAGCGCCTGGCACGCGCCTGGCGGCGCGTGGACCTGCTGCAGCAGGAAATCCAGGAGTATTACAGCAACTTCACTGTGTCCAGCGACCTGATCGAATTGCGCAACCTGGCCATGGTGGCCGCCCTGATCATCCGCTCGGCACAACTGCGCAAGGAAAGCCGCGGGCTGCATTACACGCTGGACTACCCGAACATGGACACTTCCGGCCCGCCCGCCGACACGCTGCTCGATCCGGCCGAGTGGACACGGGAACAGGAGCGCAGGGTCTCCTGACCGCCCCCGCCTCCTCCGCTGCGGCGTGAGGCAGCCTTCACCGGAGGCGCGCGGCCGCGCGGAATGATGAGACAGGTTCTAGGTCACGCGGAATCCGTCCGGTGGCGTCATCTCGACCACGCTGCACTCCACACCGGTCACCGCTGCCTGCGGTGGGCCGGATTGCAACCACTCGCACAGCCCGTCGACCGACTCGCGGCTACCGCAGGCCAGCACCTCGACGCGTCCGTCCGGCAGGTTGCGGGCAAGCCCGTGTACGCCCAGGCGCAGGGCCTGCTCGCGCGTCGAGGCGCGAAAGAACACGCCCTGTACCCGTCCCGACACGATGCAGCGCCGGCAGATCATGCGCTTATTTCCGCACCGACTTCGCGGTCGTTTTCTGCAGCCGGCCCTGCTGCTCCTTGCGCTGAATGTATTTCTCCACCGCCTCGCGTGTAATCGGGCCTTCCTGACGCGCCACGCGCTTGCCCTGCGGTGAGATGATGTAGGTGGTCGGCAGGCCCGTCACCGGCCCCAGTGTGGTCATCGGCTCCGGATTCATGCGCAGCACCGGGTAGCTGATCATATGACTTTCGACGAATTCCTTCAGGTACTCGTCGTTGGTTTCCTCGTAGTTCACCCCCAGCACCACCAGCCGGTCCTTGTTGTGGTCGTAGAGGTCGACCAGGTCGGGAATCTCGTCCAGGCAGGGCGGGCACCAGGTCGCCCAGAAATTCACCACCACCCACTTGCCCCGGTAATCGGACACCGATACCGGTTTGCCGTTGAGATCGGGCAGGGTGAAATCCACGGTGTCGGCCGCCAGCACCGGGGTGATGAGGCAGGCGAGCAGCAATAACCACCATCGCATGAGGAACTCCGTCTGTCGGGTGCGCGGAAGTATAACTCCGGATCGTCCGCTGCGCCGCGCCTTACATGCCGGGCACCGAAACGGCTACAATTGGGACTGGCGTACGCAGCAGAGGTTCCGCAACCGGCGCATGGGCACCATCACCAGGCAGGATTTCATCGACAGCATCCACGATGCCCTGCAGTACATCTCCTACTACCATCCACCCGATTTCATCCGTGCCATGCACGAGGCCTGGCAGCGCGAACAGTCCCCGGCGGCGCGCGCTGCCATGGCACAGATCCTGATCAACTCGCGCCTGTGCGCCGAGGGCCACCGCCCGATCTGCCAGGACACCGGTATCGTCAACGTCTTCCTGAAAGTGGGTATGGACGTGCGCTGGGACACCGACCAGGGAATCGACGAGATGGTCAATGCCGGTGTGCGCCTGGCCTGGCAGGAGGCCGGCAACCCGCTGCGCGGCTCCATCGTCTCCGACCCCGCCGGGGCACGCCGCAACACCGGTGACAATACCCCGGCCGTCATCCACATGGACATCGTGCCGGGGGAGCGTGTGGAAATCACCGTGGCCGCCAAGGGTGGCGGCTCGGAAAACAAGTCGCGCTTCGCCATTCTCAACCCGAGCGACGACATCGTGGCATGGGTGCTGTCCCAGGTCCCGACCATGGGGGCCGGCTGGTGCCCGCCCGGTATCCTCGGCATCGGCATCGGCGGCACTGCGGAAAAGGCCATGCTGCTGGCGAAGGAAGCCATCCTCGAGCCCGTCACCATCCACGAGTTGCAGGCGCGTGGCCCGCAGTCCCGGCTCGAGGAACTGCGGCTGGAGATCTTCGACAAGGTCAATGCACTCGGCATCGGCGCACAGGGTCTCGGCGGCCTGACCACGGTGCTCGACGTCAAGCTCAGGGATTACCCCACACACGCCGCCTCCAAACCCGTGGCGCTGATCCCGAACTGTGCCGCCACCCGGCACGTGCATTTCACGCTCGACGGCAGCGGCCCGGTACGGCTGCAGCCGCCCCGCCTGGAAGACTGGCCCGTCATCGCGCAGGATTCGCAGGCGCACAGCCGGCGCGTGCAGCTCGACGGCATCACGGCGGACGAGATCCGGCAGTGGCAACCCGGGGAAACCCTGTTGCTCAACGGCGCCCTGCTGACCGGACGCGACGCCGCGCACAAGCGTATCGTGGACCTGCTGGAACGCGACGCAGCGTTGCCGGACGGACTGGATTTCCGCGGGCGCTTCATCTACTACGTCGGACCGGTCGACCCGGTCGGCAACGAGGTGGTCGGCCCCGCCGGCCCCACCACCGCCACACGCATGGACAAGTTCACCGAAACCATGCTGGCCCGCACCGGGCTGCTCGGCATGATCGGCAAGGCGGAGCGCGGACCGGACGGACGGGAGGCCATCAGGCGCCACGGGGCGGTGTACCTGATCGCGACAGGAGGGGCCGCTTACCTGGTGTCGAAGGCGATCCGGGCCGCGCGCGTGGTGGCCTTCGGGGATCTGGGCATGGAGGCCGTGTATGAGTTCGAGGTCGAGGACATGCCGGTCACGGTGGCCGTCGATGCGCAGGGCAACTCGGTACACGAAAGCGGCCCGCGCGAATGGCGCATGCGCATCGCGGACATCCCGATCGTCCGGTGAACCCCGCAAGCACAGGAGTCGTTGCATGATCGAACGCATCGTCATCTATCACAATCCGCGTTGCAGCAAGTCACGCGCCACGCTGGAACTGCTGGGTACGCAGGGCATCCGGCCCGAGGTCGTGCACTACCTGGAGACCCCGCCGGACGCCGCCACGCTGGACCGGTTGCTCGGACTGCTGGACCTGCAACCGCGCCAGTTGATGCGCACCCGGGAAGCCGCATACCGTGACCACGGACTGGACGACCCCGCACTGACCCGCCAGCAGCTGATCGAGGCCATGGTACGCTGGCCGCAACTGATCGAGCGGCCGATCGTGGTACGCGGCAACCGGGCCGCCCTCGGCAGGCCGCCGGAAAAAGTCCTGGACATCCTCCGCCCGGACAGCCCCGCATAGCCCGCCGGACAGGACACCATGAACGAAATTCTCGTGCTCTACTACAGCCGCCACGGTGCCACCGCGCAAATGGCGCAACACGTTGCGTTCGGCATCGAGTCGCTGCCGGACTGCGCCGCCCGCATCCGCACCGTACCGCCGGTCTCCACGCTCTGCGAGGCCAGCGCGGACACGATCCCGGCCGCAGGCCCGCCCTACGCCACGCTGGATGACCTGCGGGAATGTACCGGGCTGGCCCTCGG
This sequence comes from uncultured Ectothiorhodospiraceae bacterium, assembly GCA_964443845.1. Lineage (GTDB taxonomy): Bacteria > Pseudomonadota > Gammaproteobacteria > UBA9214 > UBA9214 > UBA9214. The sequence goes on along the minus strand of CAYUFA010000021.1, from coordinate 14,454 downwards.
CAGCCCGACCCGCTTCGGCAACATGGCCGCCCCGCTCAAGTACTTCATCGACTCGACCAGCAGCCTGTGGCTGTCCGGTGCGCTGGCCGGGAAACCCGCCGCGGTGTTCACTTCCACCTCCAGCCTGCACGGTGGCCAGGAAACCACCCTGCTCAGCATGATGCTGCCCCTGCTGCACCACGGCATGCTGATCCTGGGTCTGCCCTACACGGAAACCGAGCTGCTGACCACGACCAGTGGCGGCACACCCTACGGGCCGAGCCACACGGCGGGCACCGACAGCAAGCGCCCGGTCAGTGCCGAGGAACAGCAGCTGTGCGTGGCCCTGGGGCGGCGGCTCGCCGCCGCCAGCCGTCAGCTGGCCGCCGGCTGAGCGCAACCGGCCGATGCCGCGTCCCGGCTTCCTGTACGGCCTTACCCTGACCGGGCACCTGGGCACCTTCACCCTGTTGCTGGCCTGGTATACCTGGCTCGTGCCCTCCAGGCTGTTCCCCGTCGCACTGGTCCTGCTGGTACTGGTCCTGCCACTGCTGTTGCCGTTGCGCGGGATTCTGCATGCGCGTCGCTACACCATCGCCTGGAGCTGTTTTCTCGCCCTGCTCTATTTCACCCACGGCGTGGTTACGGCCTGGGAAGACGCGGTCGATGGTCCGCTCGGACAGCTGGAAGTACTGACCAGTTCGCTGTGGTTCCTCGGTGGCATCGGCTACATCCGGGTCGCCCGGCGCGGTACCCGGCCGGAGTGACAGCCGGCCATCAGTCGCGCTCGAGCACCGATTTCACGAACGGCACCGTCAGGCGCCGCTGCTCGATCATCGCGGCTTCATCGAGCCGGTCGAGCAGATTGAACAGCGTGGGCAGATCACGCGGGATGCGCCGCAGCAGAAACTGCGCCGTTTCCGCTGGCAGTTCGAGCCCCCGGCCACGGGCGCGCTGTGCCAGTGCGGCCGCCACCTGCTCCTCCGCCAGCGGCGCCAGCACGTACGTTACACCCCAGCCCAGCCGTGACACGAGATCCGCCAGGGAAAAGTGACAGCGGTCCGCCCGCTGCCGGGCGGAAACCAGCAATCCGGCACCGGATTCACGCAGGCGATTGAACAGGTGGAACACACCTTCCTCCCAGCCAGCCTGCCCCGCGATCGCGTGCACGTCGTCGAGACACACCAGGTCCTGCTGCTCCATGCCCTCCAGCAGGTGCACGGACAGGTCGGGCCAGTCTCCCAGCGGCAGGTAGGCCACGCTGCGTCCGGCCGCCGCCGCCGCCAGGCAGGTTGCCTGCAACAGGTGGGATTTCCCCAGCCCGTGTGCCCCGGCGAGAAAAATGCAGGGCTCGCCGTCCCCCCGGGCACAGGCCTGCAGGGCGCGGACGGCTTCCAGGCTGGCGCCGGGGAAATAATTGTCGAACCGCGCACTGTCACGCAGTGCGAGACCGAGTGGCAGTTGCGGATTCACCCGGGAGCTACCCATCCGGAGCGTGCCCGGCGCTCAGGACGAGCGCTTGCGCCAGGCCTTGCGCCCCCAGGTCCACACGTAATCGAGTCCGCTCCACAGCGTGGTCACCAGCACGGCCGCGAACAGGACGTCGATCCACGGCTGGGGCAGTGCCCGCACGCCATGGTCGAGCATCACGACCACCACCAGCAGCAACTGGGCGAAGGTATTCAGCTTGCTGACCATGCTGGGTGCCGCGGTCAGCGGCTCGATCAGGACGTGGTAGCTGATCGCCCCTCCCACGATGACGAGGTCACGGAGAATCACCAGCACCACCAGCCACGTCGGGATGGTGCCCAGGAAGCCCAGCGTCACGAAGGAGCAGACCAGCAGCAGCTTGTCTGCGAGCGGGTCCATCATGGCGCCCAGCTGGCTGGTCCAGTGAAAGCGCTTGGCCAGGAATCCGTCGACACCATCCGAAACCCCGGCCACGGCAAACACGATCAGCGCCGCCCCGAACCGGTTGGCCAGCAGTAACCCGACCACCGGTGGCACCAGCAGGAGCCGGAAGACCGTGATGGCATTCGGCAGGTCGGCTGCCTTCATTGGCGCAACCTGAAGCTGCCATCCATGCCGTTTCCGGTCGGCTCCAGCACGCTGCCAATGGCGATCGTGCGGGTCAGTTCCTGCAGATTGCCGTTCAGGTAGAGCTGGTACTGCACGCGGGTCGGTGTTACTTCCGCCACCATGACCGTGCGCACGCCCGACAGGGTATCCAGATAATTGCCGGAACGCGCGTAGTCCGCCAGGGAGGAAATTCCGTCCACGCTGATCGTGACCGCGTTGGTCCCCGCGGTCCCGCCGGCCATCAGCAGCGACGCCTGCAGGCTGGCAAGGTCGTCGATCCCCTGGCGGATCAGCGCTGCAAGCTGCGGGTGCGAATCCGACCAGTTGCGGGTGTTGCCGGCCATGGCGAGCTGCCAGCGCGCGGCCCACCCCCCGGTATCCAGGTGTTCGATACGGCCGATCAGCACCGCCGGCGTGTGATAGCGTTGCGAGGCCGCGCCCGCTACAAAGGTGTCATTCCACAGGGTAGAGAAGCGCACCCGCGTCTGATCCTCCAGGTCCATCAGCGGATACACCAGTGGCACGTCACGCGCCTGTGCCGCGGCATCCAGGTCACGGCGCGCGTCACTGGCATCGTCGGAGGACACCACGTAGCGGTTGCCCCGGTCCTCGACCGCCAGCCACACCAGCGTCGCCGGCCGTTCGCCCCCCCAGTAGGCGATCCCGTGCTGCTGCAAGGACTCGCGGATCGCGTCTCCATCGAAGCGCACCCAGAGTTTCAGCACCAGCGGCTCCTGCCCGGACTCGGTGAAATAGCGGTACTGCTGGACCAGTTGTTCCGGGTTGGCAAGCAGCGCCTGCCCGGCTTCGGTCGCCGTCACGCCGGACTGTCCGGTTACCCGAACCAGGACCTGCCCCAGCGCATCCCGCAGGGCTGCGGTGCGTACCGCAGGCGACTGGTCCTGGACCACCACCTCCGCCTCGAACATCGCGGTACCGGCGGCCCGCGCGTTCAGGGACAGCAGCAGGAGCAGCAGGCAGACCAGCAACACGTTTCTTTGTTGAGTGTTATCCATGAGTTACCCATTGCAAGGGGGGGATTTTTTGCACAGCATACGGATATGGGGAGGTTTTGACCATATCGGGACGCCGGGCGGCGGGTTTACCTGTATCAGGTGGGCGGCTACCATAGCGCCCCTGTTTCGTCAGGAGGTTGCGCGTGAGCGTCCAGGACAGTCCGGGTGCCTCCACCCCGTTGAGTTATCGTGATGCCGGGGTGGATATCGACGCCGGCGGTGAACTCATCGAACGCATCAGGCCCGCGGTGGCCCGCACCCGGCGCCCCGGTGTACTGACCGGCCTGGGTGGTTTCGGCGCCCTGTTCGAACTGCCACTGGATCGCTACCGTGTGCCGGTACTGGTCTCCGGCACCGATGGCGTCGGCACCAAACTCAAGCTGGCCATCGAAACGGGTATCCACGACAGCATCGGCATCGATCTGGTGGCCATGTGTGTCAACGACATCGTGGTTACCGGTGCCGAACCCCTGTTCTTCCTTGACTACTACGCCACCGGGAAACTGCAGCTGGACGTCGCCACCGCGGTCATCAACGGCATCGCGCGTGGCTGCGAGAGCGCCGGGGCGGCCCTGGTCGGTGGAGAGACCGCGGAGATGCCGGGGATGTACGACGGCGGCGATTACGACCTGGCCGGGTTCAGCGTCGGTGTCGTGGAAAAATCCGCCATCATCGACGGCAGCCAGGTCCGGGTCGGCGACGCGCTGATCGGCATCGCCTCCTCCGGGCCGCATGCCAATGGTTACTCGCTGATTCGCAGGATCCTCGAGATCGGCCACAGCAAGCTGAACGAACCGCTGGCCGGACGGCCCCTGGCCGACTGGCTGCTGGCCCCCACGCGCATCTACGTCAAGCCCTTGCTGGGCCTGTGCCAGGCATTCAACGTACACGCGCTGGCGCATATCACCGGTGGCGGGCTGATCGAAAACGTCCCGCGGGTGTTGCCCGACGGCACGCGTGCCGTGATCTCCACGAGTACCTGGCAGCCGGCGGAAATCTTCGACTGGCTGCAGCGCCAGGGCCGCATCGAGCCCCACGAGATGTATCGCACCTTCAACTGCGGCATCGGCATGGTCGTGTGCGTGGCGGACGAAGACGCCGACGCGGTCATCGCCCACCTGAACGCGCAGGGCGAGGACGCGCGGCGCATCGGCCTGGTCGAGCCGGGAACCGGGGCACCGGAAGTCCGACTGACCCGCTGATGAGGGCGGTGCCCGACCCTGCGCTGCAATGACTGCACCGGACCCAGCGCTGCTGCCCATCGTCATCCTGATTTCGGGGCGCGGCAGCAACCTGCAGGCCATCCTCGACTGTGCGCGCAGCGGTGCCCTGTCCGTGCAGGTGCGCGCCGTCATCAGCAACCGGCCCGGTGCCGCGGGCCTGGCCATCGCCCGCGCGGCCGGCATCCCCGCCGTCGTGATCGATCACAGCACCTATCCCGACCGGGCCGCCTTCGATGCCGCCCTGCAGGCGGCGATCGACCGGTTTCATCCCGGCCTGCTGGTACTGGCCGGGTTCATGCGCCTCCTGGGCGCCGGGTTCGTGGCACACTATCAGGGTCGCATGCTGAACATTCACCCGTCCCTGTTGCCGGACCTGCCGGGCCTGGACACCCACCGGCGCGCCATTGCCGCCGGGTATCACGAACATGGTGCCAGCGTGCACTTCGTCAGCACCGAGATGGACGGCGGTCCGGTACTGGTCCAGGCACGCGTGGCCATCGACCGGGAAGACACCCCCGAGCAGCTGGCCGCACGCGTGCTGGAACAGGAGCACCGGCTGTATCCGCTGGCCATCCAGTGGTTTGCCGAACGCCGGGTGCGCCTGGACGGAAGCGGCTGCATCGTCTTTGACGGCGTACCGCTGATCCGTCCGCGCAACCTGGCCACGGAACAGACACTGCCATGCTGAACGTCCTGCGCATCGCCCTGCTGCTCCCGGTACTGCTGCTGACCGGCAACGCGGAAGCGGCCACCGTTCCCCCGGATTTCAAGGCCAGCTACGAGCTGACCCGGGGGTCCATGAAAATCGGCAACTCCTCCATCGAACTCATCACCGGCCGCAACGACAGCTATACCTACCGCTCACGCAGCTGGCCGGTGCGCTGGGTCGCCTGGTTCCTGAAGGACAAGCTGAATGAAACCAGCAGGGGCCGGATCACCGCACAGGGCATCCGTCCGGAGCGGTATCGTTACCAGCGCACCGGCGGCGCAACCGAGCGCGAGGCGGAACTCGCCTTTCACTGGAGCCAGATGACGGTGGAAAACGACGTGGCGGACAGTCACTGGAAAATGAACATCCCGGCCGGGACGCTGGACAAGCTGGCGTCACAGCTGGGCATGATGATGGCACTGGCGAACGGGGAGACCGACATCTCTTTCGACGTGGCCGACGGTGGCAAGCTCAAGGTATACCGCTACCGGGTCGTCGGTGCAGACACCATCGAGGTACCGGCCGGCACCTTCCGCACCGTCAAGGTGGCGCGGGTGCGCGACAACAGCCGGCGCGAAACCTATATCTGGTGCGCACCCGCACTGCATTATCTGCCGGTTCGTATCTGGCAGCGGGAAACGGACGACTCCGAGTACCAGAGCGACCTGGAGCATTTCAGCTCGTCGCTGGCAACGCCCGGTGTCGTGCAGTAGCGACATTCGCCAGGCATACCCCGGATCAGGTACAGTCACCCCCGAATCCGCAATTCCGCGCCCGTCACGGGCGCTGACGTACCGTTCCCCATGAATACCATCACCCGCCATTTTCCCGCTTTGCTGCTGCTGTTCGCCCTGTTGACCGGCGGCTGCAGCCTGCCCGGTACGCGCCCGGCCTCGCCGGGCGGCGGCGCGGCTCGCCAGGTGGAACTGTTTTTTGTCACCGACCGCGCCCCGGACAGTGACGGCGGCGGGTATTTCAGCGGTGAACGCGGGGAATTGTCCTACGGCATCTCCAGCGTCGGAATTCCGCCGGGACATGAAATCGGGCAACACGAGGAACCCTCCCTGTTCCGGCTGCAGCTGTCGCCGGACCACAACAAGCACATCTACCTGCAAAGCGTGCTGAACCTCACCCGCGACGAGTTTGCCAGCCGGCTCGGGGATGCCGTGCAGGCCAGCCCGGACGGCAAGCTGATGATCTTCGTGCACGGCTACAACGAGGATTTCCCCTCCATCAACCGGACTGCGGCGCAGTTCGCCAGCGATCTCAAGTTTTCCGGCCCGGTCGTCCTGTTCAGCTGGCCGTCCCAGGGCACGCTGACCGGCTATACGGTCGACGAGACCAACGCCGAGTGGGCGCAGACGGATTTCGCGCGCCTGATGGGCGAACTGCTGGACTACATCCCGGTACGCAACATCTATCTGGTCGGACACAGCATGGGCAACCGCATCATCGGCCGTGCCATGACGGAACTGGCCGGCGACCGGCTGGAAAGCGACATGCTGCTGTTCCGGGAGATCATCATGATCGCACCGGACATCGATGCCGGTGTATTTCGCAACGATATCGCGCCACGTCTGGCGCGCACCGGGATCCACGTTACCCTGTATGCCTCCTCCAACGACCGGGCGCTGCTGGCCTCCAAGGCGTTCCACGGCTACCCGCGTGCCGGCGAATCGGGTGAGGGTCTGGTAGTATCCGACGGTGTGGAAACCATCGACGCGAGTGATGTCTCCGGCGGCCTGCTCGGACATTCGTATTTCGCCGAGGACCGCCGGATGATGGAGGATATCTACGCATTGCTCCAGACCGGGCAGCGCGCCGGCGCGCGCTTCGGGCTGGAGGAAGTCGACACCCGGGCCGGACGTCACTGGACCTTCCGGAAGTAATCTGGCAAAAACGGCGGTCATAGTCCGGACGGACCGTGCCCCCCGGCCGGCAGGACAGTTCCGGCAATCGCCGCCCGGAGCGTCACACCCACTGCTTCATTCAAGAGAGGAAAGTTTATGAAATACCATCGAATTACCACCCTTGCACTGGCTTCCGCGCTGGCCCTCAGCGGCTGTGCCACCTACCAGGGCCCGCAGGAACAGACCGGCATGGTGATCGGCGGCATCCTGGGTGGCGTGCTGGGTAACCAGATCGGCGGTGGCAGCGGGCGCACGGCCGCCATCATTGCCGGCTCCCTGGCCGGCGCGGCCATCGGCGGCGCCATCGGACAATCCATGGACGCAAACGACCGCATGCATACGGCGCAGGCGCTGGAGACGGTACGCACCGGGGTTCCGACCCGCTGGCATAACCCGGACACCGGCAACGAGTACACGGTCGTTCCGACCCGTACCTACGACGAGGCCAACGGCAGTCCGTGTCGCGAATACATCATCGACGCCGTGATCGGTGGACGCAAGGAAAAGGTCTATGGCCATGCGTGCCGCCAGCCGGACGGCAGCTGGAAGATCCAGAACTGACCGCTCACTGAGGTAACGGCGGGGTATCCTGCACCCCGCCGTTACGCATACCTCCCGTTGTCCGTCGGCTGGCACGCCGCACAGCCGCGTGCGCGTGGCGGGAATGCGGGTCCCCCCGGCAGGCGTCCCGTGATTATTCCTTGCCCAGCTTTTCCGCAATCACATCGGCGATCTCGTCGGAATAAAGGTCGCGGAAGAAATGATCCGCCCCGTCGATCACCACCAGAGACACGTGCCGGCCATCCACCAGTGGCCTGACCTCCGCGACCAGGTCGCTCTCCACCGTATCCGCACTGCCGGCAAACACCGTCACCGGCACCTTGATCTGCGGCAGCAGACGCGGGGTATCCATGTCCGGATCGGGCGCGTAATACGAGACAAAGGACGCGGCGCTGACACGGGCATGCGGGCAGTACAGGAAACCCACCCCGTCCAGGAATTCCGCCCCCTTGCCCGCCGCAACCAGCTTCTGCGCACGCGTCAGGATCGGCTGCAGGTCGGTGTGGTAACGCTGCCGGTATTCCTCTGCCTGGCGCCGGGCATTCCAGGTCTGGGGGGCCACCAGGAAGACCGCCTTCACAGCCGGGTCCGTCATGTGGATGGCAAAGCGCGCGACCTGGTTGCCGCCACGCGAATGTCCCAGCAACGCCACCTTCCGGGCCCCCTGCTTGTGTAGCCAGTCCAGCCAGGCGCCGATCTCGCCGACCGCGTCGGTATGCAGATGGGTGTGCGGCGTGGCACAGTCGTACATCGCGGCGGGACGGTTATCGATCCCGAGCGAGAGATTGATCGCCAGTGTGCTGATCCCGCGCTCGGCGAGCATGTCCTGCAGGCCGGCCATGATTTCCATGCCGCTGTGGGCGAGCGTGCCGTGCACCATCAGCACCACCGGCGCGGCCGGCCAGCCACCGGCGGCCTTTTCCAGGCTGGCATTCAGCGTCAGGCCCTTGTACCGGGTCGTGACGGCCCCGGCCTGGGCGGTGGCCGTACAGATCAGGGCAAGCAGTACGGCAAAGGACAGGTTACGCATAGAAGACTCCTCCTCGCAGTAGTTCCGGAAAAGCAGCCGGTTGCGGACTGCAACCCCCGGCCTTCGCACGCCGGCACAGCAGTCATCACACAGGCCCGGCACGACACCCGGCCGCCCGGCGCGACCGGGCATGGCCTCTATCATACCCTTTGACATTGACGGTAGACCGTTCCTTTTCGTGTGGTAGCATTGCCCCGGTCCGCACATCGTGAGCAAGCACAGTGGCCGCCAGCACCAGGATTCACAGCCTCGAGGAAACCCTCGGCCTGCCCGTCATCGAGTCCGCCGGCGGACTGGTCTGCAATGACGACAACTGCATCCTGATGATCTTCAAGCGCGGCAAATGGGACCTGCCGAAAGGCCGCGTGGAGGACGACCGCTACCAGACGGCGGCCCTGCGCGAGGTCAAGGAAGAAACCGGCCTGAATATCAACAAGCTGATCATTACCGGCATGCTGGTCCCGACCTGGCACACCACCACCCATGGCACCCGGAAGTACCTGAAAAAAACCCACTGGTACCTGATGCACTACAACGGTCACTTCGACGACGTGAAACCGCAGGTGGAAGAAGGCATCATCGAGTGTCGCTGGGTACACCTGTGCGACCTGTGGCAGTATCGGGAAAAAATCCATCCACGCATCAACTACCTGGTGGAGTTCTGGCACAAGAACCTGGCCTACGCACCGCGCCGCTAGGCATCACACGCGGGCGCTGCCCACCCCCATACCCCCATACCCCTGGATGATCGCTCCGGTCGTACCGGTGGTGCCAGCGGGAGACCCGGCACCGCCGCCCGTTTGCATTGCTTTTTTCCGCAACCGGGGCTAGAACCTGTCTCATCACTCTGCACACGCCCCGACACGCAGGAGGTTCGCCATGTACAGCAACCCCCGCCGCCTCCTCACCGGCGGCTTCCTGATGCTGCTCACCGGCGGCATGGCGCTGGCGGCAGCCGGGCCCGAACAACTGTTTGCAGGAGCAAAAGGCACCTCCGCGCTGTCGGCATCCGACCGCCAGGCCATCTATGCCCTGCTCGAACTCCGGCCGGGACCGGACGGGCGATCGCTGATGTTCGCCGGTGACAGCGCCTGTCCTCCCCTGGCACTGCCGGGCGACGTGCAGGTCCAGGGCGCGGACCTGAACCGCGACGGACAGCCGGAAGTCATCGTGACCCTGGCGAGCACGTGCATGTACGGTATGGCCGGCAGCAGTGTCTCGGTGTTCACCCGCCACGGCAAGCGGCACTGGAAAATCCACAACCTGGGGACCGGTATCGCCGAGGTCCTGAAGACGCATCACGGCGGATATGCCGACCTCGAGATCGGCGGACCCGGATTCTGCCACCCGGTATTCCGCTGGAATGGCAGTACCTACGGGTTCAGCCACAACGTCGCCGAGCAGCCCGGAGGTTGCGCTGGACGCTGAGTACTGCGACCCGGCTGCCCGGTGCCACCCGGTTCGCGAGCCGGCCGGTGGTTTTACCAGTGATACCCGAGGTTGAGCAGGTAGCGCCGGTCGAGGCGCCTGGCACCCGGCGCCGGCGTGTTGTTGAAATCGGCGTCGATCTGTGCGGTGGCGGCGAGGTTTTTCGACACCGGGATGCGCAGCCCGGTGTTGGAGCGGAACAGGAAATCGGCCACGTCCTCCAGGCCGATATAGCCCTCGTGGAAGTGGAAGAACTGCACCGGGGAACCAAACAGCAGTTGCTTGTAGTCGACCGACCAGCGGGCGGAGGGGTAGCTGGAATCCGCTCCGAGATAGTAATCGTCATTGATGTAGCTGAAGCCGCCTTCCAGCGACAGGCTGCGCTGCGGGGTGTCCCAGAACTGGTAGCCGGCGCCCAGGCCGAGCGTGGTACGCAGGGCGAGATCCTGGTACTTGTCCTTGTTGAACAGGGCATTGGCATAGAGATAGGTCTTCTTGCCAATGAAATAGTCGTACTTCCCGTAGCCAAGCACGTTGTACTCGGTCTGGCTGCCGTCATCGGCGGCCTGGTTGAACACCGCGCCCAGCGTGTAGCGTGACTGCCGGTAGCGGATCACGGTCTCGGTATCGGCGTGCACCCGCTGCGTCTTGGTGTTGCCCTGCGCCACGCTGACGCCGAGGTTGGCGCGTCCGCTGATCTCCGGGCTCACACCCAGCACCTGGGGGGATGGATTGAGGTAGCGGATCCCGGCCAGGGCGATCGGTGCGCTCGTCCCCACTTCTGCCGACTCGACCTGCAGCTGGCCGGGCACGGGGCTGCTGATCGGCCCGCTGATCAGGGTGCGGTCCGGGAGCATGACACTGATCGCCGTGTCGCTGGTCAGCCCCTGCACATCGACCCAGTGGATCTTCACCTCGCCCGCGTAGCGGGTCTTCAGCACCAGCATGCCGTCGGCCATGGCAACGATTTCGCCCGTCAGCCGGTCGCCGTTGGTCAGCGTCACCTGCGCAGCCAGCCCGGGCAGGGACGTGGCAAGCAGCAGGATACCTACGATGCCATTCCAGATCCGGCACATGGCGGCGCTCTCCCCGGGGCATGCAGAATACGGTGCAGAAAAACCCGGCGATCTTAGCGTATTTACCGGGGGATTCCCATGGACGGACCGGCCGGCAGACCGCTGGCATGGCCGGGTGGGCTGCACAGGACATCCGCTCAGGGCGTCTGGCGTGCCGCGCTCCGGTACAGGTGCTCGCGCCAGGCCACGAACGCCCGGGGTGAGAGATACTGCAACAGGTCCTTGCCCGAGCTATTCAGCACGGCATCCAGCCCCTGCTCCGGAAACAGCAGGTGCCTTTCCTGCATGCCGGTCTCGACCACGGCCTGCGGCGTACCAAAGCGGCTGCGCACCACCGCCTCATCCAGGGAAATGGATGGCGCAAACGTGATGACCCGTATCGGGGCCTGCCCCGCACGCGCCAGGTCGTCCGGGTCCAGGCGATAGCGGCGCGTCCCGGTCTCGTGATAGGCGCGTGCACGCCAGGCGACCAGGTCCTGGTCAGGTACATCCAGGACCAGGATCAGGATGCCCGTGATCGGCCCGGCGGAATAGTGGCTGTAATAGGCCTCCAGCGTGCCCGCCTCGTCCGGTGCCGCGATGAGCGCAATTTCCCGGTCCAGGCCCAGCCGCTGCGTGGCTTCATCCAGGGTGGTCCTGCCGGGGACGATCCCGAACACGCGGGTAGCGCCGTCGGGTAACCGGTCGATCTGCCACGGCAGACCGGTGACCGGGGTATTGTCCACCGGCCGGTCGGCCCCCCGGTGCAGCCACAGCCCCAGCGCAAGCAGTACCAGCAATAGCAGGGCCAGCAGGTACTTAATCATGGGCGGAATTCCGGTGATCCGCATGGCGGGCGACCGCGCCTCCGGCTGCGACGGTGCGCGGACCACGTCCCGCCGGGGTCTGCCAGGCAGCCCGCCGGTGACAGCAACCGGTCCCGCCTACGAGGCATGCGACAGCACCGGGTAATCCGTATAGCCATGCGCGCCCGGGGTATAGAAGGTCTCGGGATCCGGCATGTTGACCTCCGCGCCGGTTTTCCAGCGCCGCACCAGGTCGGGGTTGGCCAGGAACAGCCGCCCCACGGCGACCAGATCGCACCTGCCTGCAACCAGATCGTGTTCTGCGCGTTCGGCGTCATAATGGCCGGACAGGATCAACGTGCGGTGGAAGCGCTCGCGGAACATCGCCTTGATGGAGTCCGGTACCGGCGGCGCACCGTAGGCTGAATGATCGACCAGGTGGATATACTGCAGGCCGCTGGCGTCCAGTTTCCCGGCCAGCCAGGTGTAATCCGCCTGCATGGCATCGTATAGCGGCATGTCGTTGAACACGCCGAACGGCGACAGGCGGATACCCGTCCGTTCCTTGCCGATGGCTGCCGTCACCGCGTCCACCACTTCCAGGACGAAGCGCGCACGCTGTTCGATCGTGCCCCCGTAACCGTCGGTGCGCGTGTTCGAATTGGGACGCAGGAACTGTTCCAGCAGATAACCGTTGGCACTGTGCAGTTCCACCCCGTCGAATCCGGCCGCCATGGCATGCTGCGCCGCCTGCGCGTACTCGTCGATGGTGGCCCGGATGTCGGCCTCCGTCATGGCCTGCGGCACCGGCTGGGGCAGGTTGCCCTGCGCGTCGGTATACATCTCGCCGGCAGCGGCCACGGCGGAAGGTGCGAGCACGCGCGCGCCGGCCGGCAGGTTCAGTGGATGGGCCACGCGGCCGCAGTGCATGAGCTGGATGAACATCCTGCCTCCCCTGGCGTGGACGGCATCGGTGACGGCCCGCCAGCCCTGCACCTGGGCGGAGGAGAAAATGCCCGGGATACGGGCATAACCCAGCCCGTTCGGCGAGGGCGAGGTCCCCTCGCTGATGATGAGACCCGCGCTGGCGCGCTGGGCGTAATACTCGGCCATCAGTGCATTGGGCACGTTACCCATGGCGCGGCAGCGCGTCAGCGGAGCCATGACCAGGTGATTGTGCAGGGCCAGCGGACCGAGTGTGGTATTCGAGAAGAGCAGTGAAATCACGGTATCCCTTGCATGTGGCGACGGGGCGGCCCCCTGCCCGGTGGCAGGTGAGACCGGCGAGCCGGCCGGTGGTTCCGGCTCGAAGAATACGCAAACCGGGTTCTGTCGGAAAGTCGCCGGGTTCCGGCTCAGGTCTTGGGCAGGGTGACTCCACGCTGGCCCTGGTACTTGCCACCACGATCCTTGTAGGAAACCTCGCAGACCTCGTCGGATTCCAGGAACAGTACCTGTGCCACACCCTCGTTGGCATAGATCTTGGCCGGCAGGGGTGTGGTATTGGAAAACTCCAGGGTCACGTGACCCTCCCACTCCGGCTCGAAGGGGGTGACGTTGACGATGATCCCGCAGCGGGCATAGGTGGACTTGCCGAGGCAGATGGTCAGCACGTTGCGCGGGATCCGGAAGTATTCCACGGTGCGCGCCAGTGCAAACGAGTTCGGCGGAATGATGCAGACATCCGACTTCACGTCGACGAAGCTGTTGGCGTCGAAGTTCTTGGGATCGACGATGGCGGAGTTGATGTTGGTGAAGATCTTGAATTCGTCCGAGCAGCGAATGTCGTAGCCGTAGCTCGACGTCCCGTAGGAGACGATGCGGCCGTGGCCGTTCTCGCGGATCTGGCCCGCCTCGAACGGTTCGATCATGCCGTGCTCCTGCGCCATGCGGCGGATCCACTTGTCGGACTTGATGGACATGTCAGAAAGGGGTCAGTATGTGAAAGGGGGACAGACCACGTTTTTCGTCCGGGCCAACGTTTGTTGTCTCGTTTCTGCCTGAAAAACGTGGTCTGTCCCCGGCTTTATCAGTCGTTGGAAATGACGATCTGCGGGAAACGCGCCGCATAGTCCTTGGTCTTGAGCGACAGCTTCGCCGCGGTGCGCCGGGCGATCTCGCGGTAGATCTGGGCGATGCGGCTGTCCGGTTCGGCGACCACGGTCGGCCTGCCGGAATCGGTCTCCTCGCGGATGCGGATATCCAGTGGCAGGGCACCGAGGAAATCAACGTCGTTCTGCTCGGCCATGCGCGGGCCACCGCCTTCCCCGAAGATGTATTCCTCGTGACCGCACTGGCTGCAGATGTGGATACTCATGTTTTCCACCACGCCCAGCACCGGCACCTCGACCTTCTCGAACATCTTGAGGCCCTTGCGGGCGTCGAGCAGGGCGATGTCCTGCGGCGTGGTCACGATCACGGCGCCGCTGACCGGCACCTGCTGGGCCAGGGTCAGCTGGATATCACCGGTGCCCGGCGGCAGGTCGATGACCAGGTAGTCGAGGTCCTTCCAGTTGGTGTCATGCAGCAGCTGCTGCAGGGCCTGGGTGACCATCGGCCCGCGCCAGATCATCGGGGTCTCCTCGTCGATCAGGAACCCGATCGACATGGCCTGCAGGTGGTAGCTGTTCATCGGCTCCAGTGTCTTGCCGTCCAGCG
>CAYUFA010000020.1:40699-42869 GCA_964443845.1 uncultured Ectothiorhodospiraceae bacterium | reverse complement strand
GTGTTGCAGGGGCCGCCCTGGCGGCGAATTGGTACTGAGCGAAATTCATCGGAGAGGTGGCTGAGTGGTCGAAAGCGGCGGTCTTGAAAACCGTTGAGGCGCAAGCCTCCCAGGGTTCGAATCCCTGCCTCTCCGCCAATAAACACAGTAACTTAGCGGGGCTGCAGCCAAATGCGGGTAACCAGCGAGCCGGCGGCGTAGAGCCTGTTAATAGCCAATACCAAGTGCGCTGACCCGTAGCCGTATGCAGCGGGCGTTAGCTCGTATGTCTGAGTGCTCGACGTCGTCTCGGATCACGGGGAGCCGCGGCCTGATGGGCCGGGGCGGTGCGGGTTTGGCTGGGATTCGGGCGGGATATACGGTCGCGTTTCGTGGCAGGATTAAAGAATCACGGTCGCATACCGAAAAGCGCGGTGTGAAGACAAATGAAGCTCACCACGAGTCCCATTCTGTACTCGTTGAGGCGCCGTCATTCGGGCACAGGCATCCGCCGGGAATCTCGCATGTGCAGACAGCAGCGTAACGGACCGTACTGAGGAACAGCTCCATGTCCGAATTCTCCTATCTGAGTCAAAAGATACGGGATGCGGAATTCATCGATTTCCCGTTCCAGCATTTGACGATTGAACGCTTCCTCTCCGACGCGCACTTTGAGAGGATCGTTACTTCCCCGACCATCAAGCTCCCGCGCCAGAAAGATAATCGTGAACTCATAGACAGCCTCCTGGCGCTCGGGTATGAAGCGCAGGACTTCCCCGGCTGCATCACGGACATTTCGGAATATATTCAGTTTGCGAACGGCAAAGCAGGTTTTCGTAGGAACAGGGTACAGGGGTACGGTCGTGATGTCATAGAAGGTTACGGCATTACCATGCGACTCAAGAAGTATAGGGATGACTTTCTGGCCAGTCTCGTGGACTACATGAATGGCGAGGAATTCCAACTGGCCCTCAGGGAAATGTTTGACCTGGAGGGGGAAATGGAGATCGAAACGGCAATTCAGAAGAATCTGAATCACTACGAGATATCGCCGCATTGTGATACGAGCCGGAAAGCGCTCACGTATATGGTTAATATCTATACGGATGACGAGTGCGAGAATCTTCCAATAAGCACCCATCTGCTCCGGTTCAAGCCGGAGTACCACTATCTTTATGATGTCTGGAAATATAACAAGGATATCAACCCGGTATGGGTGCCGTGGAATTGGTGTGATACCGTCAAAATGACGGTCAGAAACAACAGTGTGACCATCTTCAAACCGAGCCACGACACGCTGCATGCCGTGAAGCTGGACTACGATCATCTGCGCTACCAGCGGAATCAGATCTATGGAAATTTATGGTACCCGAGCACGAAAGCAACCCGGTCGGTAAGTTGGCAGAGGCTCGACATCCATGATTCGCTTTCCGTCTCTACCCGGCGTGAGCTTGCCTATCATTTTCGAGAGCTGCTTAGGGCAGTAAAACGCTCCATATCGCCTTGATGGACTGAGCTTACGCACCCTTGCAGCCGCGCCAGGCTCAGGACCAGTGCCTGGCAGGCAACCCGGTCCGGGGCCCGTGAGCGGGAGCATTCTCAATCCTGACACTATTTTTTCAGTTCTTCTGCAAGGTCGGTCGCTTCCGGGCATTCCCCCTTCTTCAAATGATTCGTGATAATGTCTACATTCACCCGGTTCGCCGGATTGATCTGGTAGTCGTAGGCCAGGCTATGGTAATAGTCATCATGGGCCACCTCATACAGGTAGTGGGCCAACGTCATGGCAGTGGTAAAACAATCCATATCCGGATTCGCATCGGTCACCAGTCTTTCTGCAGCTTCCTTTGACAGGTTTCTTGATTTCTGCAACGCGCTGGCCGCAATCTTGATCGCTTCGAGTTTTGTCGAGTCCTCCATATCCAGATCATCAAATCCACCCTGGTTGCAACTCTCGCCGGGTGCATCCATTGTCTCCACGGACCAGGCTCCAGCTGTCTTCTTGAATCTTGCATAGGCCTTCCCTCCGGAATCCCCGGAGCGGTTTTTCGCGATATATTCCAGGCAGGCCCGGTTGCCGGATTTGCTGATCACGGAATCCCCGTATTGCACAGCCCCGGAATCACCCAGCTTGCTGGTAACAAGTGTCATCATTTGTCTGGTTGCCGCAGCCCGCGCTGGATCCGGCTTT
>CAYUFA010000020.1:33849-40599 GCA_964443845.1 uncultured Ectothiorhodospiraceae bacterium | reverse complement strand
CCGTACCTGGCAGGCTGTGCGCTGCCGGTCCGGCATGGGCGGTATTGTGCAGCAAGCGGTGGCGGCGAGATACCGGCTGCCCGCTTCGTTCCGCCCGCCAAATCCACCTCTGGTTGACAGGCATCAATATCCCGGGGCGCTTGTTCTCCTTAAATATACGCCATATCCTGTTGTAGGATTCCAGTTTTTCAATACGAATCATATGCCTTGCCGGATATAACGCCCTTACTACCGGTCATCACGCCACGACTCGGCCGACAGCTCGCCGCCGTATTGCTGCTGTTCGCCCTGATGGTGGTGAACTCCCTGTATCTGGTCACGATCAGCGCGCTGGATTCGATCACCGGCCACCTGTACCAGGATTACACCTACCTGCTGATGTTCCTCGGGCACCTCATCCTCGGACTGGTGCTGGTCATCCCGTTCATCCTGTTCGTCGCCGGGCACCTGCCGCGCGCCCTGCGACGCCCGAACCGGGACGCCATCCGCGCGGGACTGGCGCTGCTGGCCTGTGCAGTGGTGTTGCTGGTATCCGGCCTGCTGCTCACCCGGTTCGGTATACTCGATCTCAACGATCCCGACCTGCGACGTGTGGCGTACTGGCTGCACGTCATCAGCCCGCTGGCCGTGATCTGGCTGTTCGTGTTGCACCGGCTTGCCGGCCCGCCGCTGGCGTGGCGCAGGGGAGTGCGCTGGTCACTGGTCGCTGTCGGGTTTGCCGCCGTCATGCTGGTGCTGGATACCGGCGTGCTGCGCGCCCCGGCACCCGCGCAAGCGGCGGTCTATCCGCCCTCGCAGGCGCGCCTGGAGGGCGGCCATACCATCCCCGCCGCCCACCTGATGACCGACAGCGATTGCGCCGACTGCCACGAGGACATCGCGGCGGCAGACCATTTCAGCATGCACCACTTCAGTTCCATGAATAACCCGGCCTACGCCTTCAGCGTGGAAGAGGCACGCGAGGTGGTGCTGAAGCGGGACGGCAACCTGCAGGCCACGCGCTTCTGCGCGGCCTGTCACGACCCGGTGCCGCTGTTCAGCGGCCGTTTCGACGACCCGAAGATCGATCTCGCCAGCGACCCGACCGGGCAGGCCGGGATCACCTGTGTCAGCTGCCACGCCATCACCGCCATCAACGGCCGGCTCGGCAACGGCGACTACACCATCGTCGATCCGCCGCAATACCCGTTTGCCTACAGCCGCTCCCCGCTGCTGAAGTGGCTGAATCACCTGCTGATCCGCTCCAAGCCGGAATTTCACAAGCAGACACTGCTGAAACCGCTGCACCGGAGCGCGGAGTTCTGTTCCGTCTGCCACAAGGTGCACCTGCCGGTCGCGCTCAACCACTACCGCTGGCTGCGCGGCCAGGATCACTACGACAGCTTCCTGCAGAGCGGGGTGTCCGGACACCGCGTCGACAGCTTCTACTATCCGGACCACGCGAAAGCCCGCTGCAGCAAATGCCACATGCAGCTGTCGCCCTCGGCGGATCCGGCCGCGCGTGACTTCGACGCCAGCGGCACGCTCAGCGTACACGATCACCTCTTCGCCGCCGCCAACACCGGTGTCCCGCACATGGTGAAAATGCCGCAGGCGGTACTGGACGCGCACCGCAAGCGGCTGTCCGACGTCACCCGTATCGACGTGTTCGGCATCCGCGAGGACGGCCGCGTCGACGGCACGCTGCACGCACCGCTGCGGCCCGCGCTGCCGGTGCTGCAACCCGGCCACCGCTACCTGGTCGAGGTGGTGGTACGTACCACCGGCGTGGGCCACGCACTCACCCAGGGCACGGTCGACTCCAACCAGCTGTGGGTGGAACTCAGCGCCAGCGGCAGGCACGGGACCATCGGGCACAGTGGCGGCATGGACACCGCCGGGGGCGTCGACCCCTGGTCCTACTTCGTCAACGCTTACGTGCTGGACCGTGCGGGCAAGCGCATCGACCGGCGCAACGCCCAGGACATCTTCGTCGCGCTCTACAACCACCAGATCCCGCCCGGGGCGGCGGCCGTGGTGCATTACCAGCTCGACGTCCCGAAGGATGCCGGTGACCACATCACGCTGGCGGCGCGCCTGAACTACCGCAAATTCGACAGCACCTACCTGCGCTACATCGATGGCGACCGGTTCCGCTGCAACGACCTGCCGGTCACCGTCATGGCCAGTGACCGCGTTACGCTGCCGGTCGGCGCGGATGCGGTGGCCACGGCTGCCACGGCGCCGGACGTCGATGCCGCAACCCGCTGGAACGATTACGGCATCGGGCTGCTGCGCGAGAACGACGCACTGCGCCAGGCCGAGCAAGCCTTCCGCCAGGTCGAGCAATTCGGCCGCGGCGACGGCGCGCTCAACCTGGCACGCGTGTATTACCGCACCGGGCAACTGCCCGAGGCGGCCGACGCACTGGCACGTGCCACCCGTGCAGCGGTGCCCGCACAGCCCTGGACCGTCGCCTGGTTCAGTGCCCTGGTCGACCGGCAGAACGGCCGTCTCGATGCGGCGATCGGGAACCTGGAATCCATTGTCCACAACCGCTTTGCCGGGGTGCAGGAACGCGGCTTCGACTTTTCCAAGGATACCCGGCTGCTGGATGAACTCGGCCGCAGCCTGTACGAGCGGGCGCGGCAACTGCGCGGGGCGGGCCGGCAGGCTGCGCGGCGGAAAAGCCTGGCGGATGCGCGGCACTGGTTCGAGCAGACGCTCGCCGTCGACCCGGAGGATGCCAGTGCCCATTTCAACCTGTCGCTGGTCTATGCGGAGCTGGGTGACAGCGCCGCCGCCGCACGGCAACGCGCCCTGCATGAACGCTATCGTCCGGACGACGCCGCCATCGAACAGGCCGTGACCCGGCAACGCAGTACCAACCCGGCAGCGGACCACGCGGCCGCCGCGCTGGCGATCTATCCCCTGGTACGCCCGGACAACGATTACCACACGCCCGGCAACGCCTCGCCGGTGTGTACCGGAGGGCACACATGAACATGAACCGGAACCCCGATCCCGGCGCCAACGTCATCCGGCGGGCGTTCTATCGCTCGCTGGCCGTCATCGTCACCCTCGCGCTCGTCGTCGCTGCCGTGGTCTGGACGCAACGGTATTCCGGGCAGCGCGTCACACCGTCCGCAAGCGTGACGCCGGCCACGCCGGTCACGCAGGAAAGCAGTTCCGAACCGGCACCGCCGGACGTCACCTTCACCGACATCACGCACTCCGCCGGTATTGATTTCGTGCACCGGAGCGGCGCGTATGGCGAAAAGCTGATGCCGGAGGCCATCGGCAGCGGTGTGGCACTGTTCGACTACGACAACGACGGCGACCCGGACCTGCTGCTGATCAACTCGGACTGGTTTTCCGGCCATGCGCAGGGCCCGGCACCACTGCCGGCGCTGTACCGCAACGACGGCAAGGGCCACTTCACCGACGTGACGCGGGAGGCGGGACTGGCGTTTCACTGCTATGGCATGGGCGTGGCCATCGGCGACTATGACAACGACGGCTGGACCGACCTGTATATCACCGCACTGGGCACCAACCACCTGTTCCACAATGACCATGGCCACTTCACCGAGGTGACGACAGCCAGCCACACCGGTGGCCTGGCCGAGGAGTGGAGCACGGCGGCGGCCTTTGTCGACGTCGACAACGACGGCGACCTCGACCTGTTCGTCGGCAACTATGTCCAGTGGTCGCGCGCCATCGACCTGGAGATCAACTTCCGCATCACCGGGCTGGGACGGGCCATCGGTGCACCCAACCACTTTTTCGGCACCAATAATCACCTGTACCGCAATGACGGCCATGGCGTGTTCACCGACATCTCCGAGAGCTCCGGGATCGCGGTCCGTGACGCCAAAGGCGAACGCGTGACCGGCAAGGCGCTCGCCGTCGCGCCGGTGGACTTCGACCGCGACGGCCTGATCGACCTGTTCGTCTCCAACGACACCACGCGCAATTTTCTCTACCACAACCTCGGCCACGGGCGCTTCGAGGAAATCGGGGTGCAGGACGGCATCGCCTACGACGTCAACGGCAAGTCCACCGGTGCCATGGGCATCGACACCGGGTGGTACCGCAACGACCGGGAACTCGGTGTCGGCATCGGCAATTTCGCCAACGAGATGAGCTCGCTGTTCGTCACCACCGGCGGCCATGGCCCGTTCGCCGACGAGGCCATCCTGGAAGGCTTCGGCCCCGCGTCACGGCTGGCACTGACCTTCGGACTGTTCTTCTTCGACTACGACCTCGATGGCCGGCTCGACCTGTTCCAGGCCAACGGTCACCTGGAATCGGACATCAACGTCGTGCAGCCGAGCCAGACCTATGCCCAGCCGGCCCAGCTGTTCTGGAACTGCGGCGATGCCTGCCGCAACCGCTTCCGGCTGGTGTCCGATCCCGGCGCCATCGACAATCGCATGGTCGGACGGGGCGCCGCCTTTGCCGACATCGACGGTGACGGCGACCTCGACATCGCCATCGCGCAGAACAACCGCCACGCCGTGCTGCTGCGCAACGACCAGCATACCCGCCACCACTGGCTACGCATACGACTGGAGGGCAGGACAGCCAACCGCAGCGCGATCGGCGCGGAACTGGAACTGACCGCCGGTGGCGTCACCCAGCACCGCCAGGTCATGCCCACACGCAGCTACCTGTCGCAGGTCGAACTGCCGGTGACCTTCGGACTGGGCGATGCGAACCGTGTCGACGCACTGTCGATCCGCTGGCCCGGTGGCCAGGTGCAGCCGGTCGCCGTGGACGAGGTCGACACCGTGCTGCACGTGCGGCAGGCCGGGCAGGAGTAGACACCGTGCGCAAACTCTTGCTGCTGCTCTCCACGTTGCTGCTGTGCTGGCCGGTACACGACGCCGTGGCCGATGTGCTGTCCGAGCTGCCCGCAGACCTGCAATCCAGGCTGGTGCCGATCGCCGAGGTCAGCCTCGCAGCACTCGACAGCGACAGCCAGGAACAGTTGCGCGCTGCCCGTGCACGCGTGGCCAGTGCGATCGAAGCGCACGCGTCCGACGCCGACCTGGCCGATGCCTACGGTGAACTGGGTGCCCTGTACCAGTCACAGCACGTGAACCGCCTGGCCAGCGAATGCTACACCGACGCCCGGCGGCTGGCGCCGGACGAGTTCCGCTGGCTCTATTACTCGGCCTACCTGGCTGCCAGTTTCGGCGAGATGGAACAGGCCATCGCCGGCTATGAAGCCGCCCGCAAAATGCGCCCGGAGTACCTGGCCATCACCCTGCGGCTGGCAGATGCCTGGCGCGACTCGAACCGGCTCGACCAGGCCCGGCAGGCCTATGAATCCCTGGTCGACAGCCGTGGGCTGGAAGCCGCGGCGCATTTCGGGCTCGGCCAGATCGCCCTGCTGCAGCGCGACTATGCCACGGCAATCCGCAACTTCGAACGCACCCTGGCCCTGCAGCCGGCGGCCTCGCGCGTGCATTACACGCTGGCACAGGCCCTGCAGGCCAGCGGCCAACAGGAGCGCGCAAAGCAGGAATACGCACAAATGGGTGACGCCCTGCCGACCTTCACCGACCCGCTGATCAAGAGCCTGCTGGCGCTGCGGCAGGGGTCACACATCCACTTCATCACGGCGATGAGAGCCACCCGCAAACAGGATTTCGCCGCGGCGCGCGATGCCTTCGCGGCCGGGCTGGCGCGTGAACCGGACAATGCCAATGCACGCGTGAGCTATGCCCGCGCGCTCTATCTCAGTGGGGACCGGAAGCAGGCGCAGCGGGAACTGCACACCGTGGTGTCGTCCACACCTTCCAGCGCGCTGGCCTGGTTCCTGCTCGGCATCCTGGCGGAGGAGGACGGTGACCGGGATACGGCGGTGCAGGACTACCGGGCGGCCCTGCATGCCGAGCCCGGTCATGCCGGTGCGGAATTCTGTCTCGGCAACGACAGCTACCGGCGCGGCCGTTACGACGAGGCCTCGGCCCACTATGCCGCCAGTGTCGCGGGGGCACCTGACAACCTGCCGGTCTACCTGCCGTACGCCGGTTCGCTGCTGCACGGCAAGGACGGCAACGCGCAGGCCCGCGCCGTGATCGACCGTGCCCGGAAGCACTTCCCGGAAGATCCACTGCTCGGGTTCGTACAACTGCAACTGCAGTCCCTGAGCGGCAACCGGGAACTGGCACAGGCAGCACTGGCGCGCGCGCGCGCGCAGGAGCAACGACAGCCGACGCCACCCAGCCGGGAACTGCTGGCACTCGCGCTGGCTGCGACGGGGGACTTCAAGCAGGCCGCGAAGTTACAGGACGCGCTGGTCACCGAGGCGGCCTGGACCACGCCGGTGGCGGCCGAACGGCTGGGCAGGGTGCTGGCAGACTATCGTGCCGGCCGGCTGCCGGCGCGGCAGGACCTGTTCACCTGGCCCCTGCTGCAGCCTCCCCGTCTGCAGGGCAGGAGTGTATTTCTGGATTACCCGGCGCCCCGGCCCTACTAGAACCGGCTTCGAAACAGGGGTCACCCGGCAAGGCAAATAACAAGGGCGCGCCCGTCGCCGGACGCGCCCTTGCCATACGCCAGTTGCGCTTACTTGGCCTTGCTGCTGGTGGCAGGAGCTGCCGGCGTAACCGGCGGCGTACTGCCGTAGCCGTAGCCCGGATAGCCACCCCAGCCGTAGCCCGGATAGCCGCCCCAGCCGTAGCCCGGATAGCCACCCCAGCCGTAGCCCGGATAGCCACCCCAGCCGTAGCCCGGGTAGCCACCCCAGCCGTAGCCCGG
>CAYUFA010000020.1:3130-33749 GCA_964443845.1 uncultured Ectothiorhodospiraceae bacterium | reverse complement strand
AGCCCGGATAGCCACCCCAGCCGTAGCCCGGGTAGCCACCCCAGCCGTAGCCCGGATAGCCGCCCCAGCCGTAGCCCGGATAGCCGCCCCAGTAGCCCGGATAGCCGCCCCAGGGGCCGCCCCAGTAATCGTCGTTACCCCACCACGCACTGGCAGTGCCGGATGCGAGGGTCGCAGCAGCGACAATGACCGCGGTTGCAATAAGACTGGATACCTTCTTCACTTTCATTACCTCCGTTTCTTGTTACAGACCCAACCAGTGCCAGACCGGATTCGCTGGTTCCCGAACAAGTGTATAAACCACGCCGGTGCCCGACCAGTATCCCGACAATGGAATACCAGTACTTTATCCAGCCTGCTTGATGCAAGTCAATATTCTGACCCCTTTTACCCGGCATGACAGAGGCGGTGCAGGCGGTCGGCCTTGCCGCTGACCCGGTCGCCGGAGGGCAGGGGCCGGTGGCGATCGTGGATCCAGGCCACGACATCCTGCAACACCACACCGGCATCCAGGTCGCGCAGCAGCATGTGGTAGCCATGGGGATAGAGCATCATGCTGTGGTCATCCCGCCCGGCGGCAAAAAAACGCTTTCGGAACCGGCACATGGCAGCCGCCGGGATGATCTCGTCGTGCGCGCCGTACAGCAGCAGGACAGGGACCGGCAGGTGGCTGCCATCCCGGAAGGCCGCATCCATCAGGTTCGTCAGGCCGTAGAGGGTATCGATGCGCGTAGCCTTGATCACCAGCGGGTCCCGTCCCAGGGCGCGCAACATCTCGAGGTTGTCCGAGGCACGGATATGCAGCCCCTGGCCGGTAAGCGTGGCGGCCGGTGCCACGTGCACCGCGATGCGCAGTGCCAGGGTCTGCCACCAGGGCATGGTTTGCCAGCCCCAGACGGCCGGCGCCGCCAGGATCGCGCCGGCCACACAGTCCGGCAGGGGTTGCTGCAACAGTTCGATCACCACCGCGCCACCCATGCTCTCGCCCAGCAGGTAGAGCGGTACGCCGGGATAGCGGGCGCATAGCAGGCGCGTCATCACCCGGGCGTCCTGGCGCATGCGGCGTGCGCCGGCCCACAAACCGCGCTGGGCCGTTGCACCGAAACCGCGCTGATCATAGGCCACGGTGAGTATGCCGTGACGGGCCAGCAACGCGGCAGGCCCGTGGAAGGCGTTGCGGTAGTCATTGAAACCGTGCAATGCCAGCACGATCGCGCGCAGTGTGCCGTCCGGCGGATGGATCGATATCGGCAATTGATACCCGTCCGGCATCAGCGCGCGCGCTGGATTTAGTTCCGGGGCACGGGTAGCATGCTGCGAGGAATGCTGTACCTGTGGATGCGCACAGGCAGCGAGGCCGATCAGCAGCAGGCTCACCAACGCTGCATACCACCGGCTACCCATCACACGAACCCGCAACTGTCTGGAGATCTGGCATGGCAAACGAAGGCTATCATGAACCGGTCGAGGAGCTCACGGAGGCAACCCGCGACATGCATCGCGCGATCATCTCGCTCATGGAGGAACTGGAAGCGGTCGACTGGTACAACCAGCGTGTTGATGCCTGCAGGGATCCGGCTTTGAAGGCGATTCTGGCGCACAACCGCGACGAGGAAAAGGAGCATGCCGCCATGGTGCTGGAATGGATCCGTCGCCAGGACCCGGCACTGGACAGGGAATTGAAAGACTATCTGTTCACCGAAAAGGAAATCGCGCACGGGTAGGGGGTAAAGCGGTCCGCCTCCCGATACCATCCACCCGTCATTCGCGCGTGACAGGCGGTCCTGGAGTCGCGGGTCCGGGCAGCCCGGCTGGGCGTGTTAGCTGCCGGAACGCTGGGCTGCAGCACGTTCGGCCCAGCCTCGACTCAGAACCAGGCGGACACGAAGAACTGCACCACGTCGGCGCTGAAACTGTACAACGGTTCGTGCCCGACCTCGGCCGCCGGCAGTACCACACGCAGGTCGCGGAAATCCCGATAGTCGAACCAGATCTTGTTCACGGCCAGGTTCATGCTGGCGTGGTCGATGCCATGCCAGCCTTCCTTGAAGAAATCGTAGGTGAGTTTCAGCCCCAGCGAGTTGCTGCTGAACGAGGCCAGCTCCTTGTCGCGTCCGTAGAAGGTCTGCGAGTCCTCGAACGGCAGCAGGTCGCTGTAAAAGTCAGCGGAAGACTGGGTGTAGTAGCGCCACGTGGTCTCCAGCGTCCAGTGGTCGTCGAACGGATGGGTGTAGCCCAGCTGCAGGGTGTGTGCATCGATTCCCCAGGTGTCGGCGAAGAAGCGGTATTCGCCGGACAGGGCGGCATGCCAGGGCAGGTAATAGCGCGTGCCGAGTGCGACGGCGCTGCTGGTACGGGTGTTCGGGTACTTCTCGTTGCCTAAACTGTAGCCGCGCACCGTGTCCGTGGAGTCGAGGTAACGCACCTTGCGATAGGGATTGTTCATCATGCCCTCGCTGGTGGTCCCTTCATAGTTGAGTTCCATGACCAGGTTGCTGGTGAGCACCTGGCTGATGCCGAGGCGGTAGTTCTGGCGGTCCAGCGGTGCGGCCAGTTCAGGATTGCCGGTCTGGCCGACCGTGTCCCGGCCGCGCACGTAACCCATGGTGATCGTGGTCATGTTGTCGAACATGTCCATGCTGATGCCGAAGTTGGCGGTATCGGACTTGTAGTCGTTTTCCACACTGCTGGTATAGGACATGCTCAGCGTCGAGTTGCCATGCTGGTAGTCGATGCCGCCGGTCTTCTCCGTGCGTTTTTCCGAGTAGCGGCTGGCACCGCTGATGACCTGGACGTCGATCGAGGCACTGCTGATGGTATCGACATAGTAGTTTCCGGTCAGCGCCACGTTCTGACCGATCTTCTTCAGCACCAGCACCGAGGGCCCGCTGACGCTGACACCACCCCCCTCGTAATCGTGATACAGCACATCAGCGCGGTCTTCCGGCAGCACGCCCGCCCGGGCCGCCAGGCAGCACAGCAGCAGCACGGGGGCCAGCGCGCGCAGTCCGCGCCGGCTGCCGGTGCAAACCGTCGGTCTGACATCAGTTGCACCCACACCCGCCCCCGTGTCCACCTTCGGCGCCCCGCGCAGCCTCGCGCGCCTGGTAGACATGCGTGAGATAGCTGCTCGATACCGGATCGCGATCGGCGCTCATGATCGGGTCGGCCAGGTGCGCCCGTTCATACGGTTTCACCCAGGGTTCGAGCGTACCGCACCCCGTCAGGAACAGTACGGACAGCAGGGCAAGGCAGGGGACGGCGCGCAACATGAGCATCACTCGCGCACCAGGCTGCGCACCTTCTCCAGGTATTCGGTTTCCGCACCCGCCTGATAGCCGTTGTGGCGGTAGCGTACATTGCCGTCACGGTCGACCAGGACCGTGCTCGGCATGGCAACCACGTTGTAGGCGCGGCTGACCGTATTGCTCGTGTCGAACAGCACGGGGAAGCTGACCGGCAGCTCGCGCAGCAGCTTGCGCGCCGGTGCGGAATCCTCCTCCACGTTCACCCCCAGCACCGTGAATCCCAGGTCCTTGTACTTGTTCTGCAGTTCGCTCAGCACCGGCATTTCCTGCCGGCAGGGACCGCACCAGGAGGCCCAGAAGTTGATCAGCACGACCTCGCCGCGCAGTTCGCTCAGCTTCAGGTTGGTGCCGCTGTTGCTCTTCAGGGTGAAGTCCGGCGCCGGGGCCGGGTCGGTTCCGGCGTGCACGCTGCACGCCAGCAGCAACAGGCAGGCGGTGGCAAGCGGTTTACAGCATCCGGCAATCAGGTTACGCATGGCAGTCTCCTCAGAAGAACACGGACACGCCGGCCGTGGCCTCCAGGTTGTGGGTAGTCTTGTCGGTTCCGAGCAGGTCGGAGTTGAATATGTGGTCCTGGAAGTCCAGGTGCAGCGCGATCCAGTCGTTGACCAGGAACCGGTAACCCGCCCCGACGTTGACGGTGAAATGGCTGTCGTTGGCGAACTCGGTGTCGCCGACCCCGGCCAGCAGATAGAGCGCGCTGTTGAACGCGTGGCTCTTGCCGAAAAAGCTTTCGCCGGGCAGCAGGTTGTAGCCTGCGGACAGGTTGTAGTAGACCAGGTTGCGCTGGCTGCCGGTCAGGAGCTGTGCGCCACCGCTCAGCGTCTCGTAGCTGGTCTTGCCGGCACGGCTCGCGCCTACCGCCAGTTCGGTGAAGAAGTCCTCGGTGATGTGGTAGTCGGCGCGGATACCGCCCACGGCGTTACTGCCGAAGTCCTCGATGCTCATGACCCCGGCGTAGGCGCCGATCTCGAAGTCCTCGCTGTCGATATCCGCCTCGGTGATCGTGCGGCGCTCGATCTGCGGTGCGATGACCGGCTCGTTTTCGCTGTATACCGGTTCATCACGATGGTGCAGCCAGGCGCAGCCGCCGAGCATTCCGGCCAGGGCCAGCAGCGCCACCGGCTTCAGAAGAAAAAGGCAAAACCGGCTTTCCATTCGTTGATCTCCTGATTGTCATCCGCCTTCTGGAAAATGACATGGTTTTCATACTCGGCGCGTACCAGGAAGCGCCGCGTCAGGTACCAGCGCACGCCGAGCCCGACATTGGCGATCTGCTCGTTGCGGTCCGGCCCGTTGGTCAGCGTGACTTTCGGGCTGACCCGGATCACGCCGGTACCGACCAGGAAGTACGGCGACAGGCGCCACTCCGGGAACGGCTGCGACAGCAGGTTGATGCTGGCGGAGACGCCACCGGAATAGTTTCCGAACACCTGCGACAGCTGGATTTCCGTCGCCAGCAGGCTGTTCAGGTAGTAACCGGTGTAGGCCGTCAGGACGTCCGCACCCTCGAAATAACCGGCCATGACGCCGGCCTCCCACTTGCGCCGCGAAAAGTCCCCGAAGCTCGCCTCGGCAAAGTGCGTGGGCTCGCCCTGTGGCGACACCGTCTGTTCCATATCGGCACGCGTTACCCAGCCCTGTTTGCCGTGCGCATCACGCACCAGGAACCAGTCGGTCCGGCGCTTGATGACAGCGACCTGCTCGCCGCGGTCCACGACGTAGAACACCGGGTAGCCGCGTCCCGGCCCGGTGTGCAGCTCGAGGTAGGGCCCGGTCACGCGCACCTGGTAGTACCCGCTGGCAGCCGCCTGCAGCGGCAGGCACCGGGACAGCAGCAGCAGTCCTGCCAGCCACAGCAACCAACCCCGGTAGCCCTGCGGCGTCATTCCCCTGGTCACAACGCGCTCACCTGTCTGTCTTCACGGTACGGCGAACGGATCGTTGTAATACTGCGCGCCGATATCCAGCCATTCGGCCAGCAGGCGCAATTCTGCAGGAGTCAGAAATCCGTCATGCGAGGCGCCGGTGGCAAACGGGGCAAAGAACGCGGCGCTGGCGCGTGCACCCGCCGTGCTCATTGGCGGGTTCAGGCTCACCGGCACCTGCGTCGGCAGGCCGGTCACCGGGTCGACGGGACCGTCTACCATGACCTCCTGTAACGTGCCACCCACGAGTTCCTGCTCGTTGCGCGGGAACAGCAACTGGCGGTAGGCGTGCAACTGCTCCGGCACCAGCGGGTCGGCACCGTCGCTCAGGTCGAGCTGGGCCGCCGGCAGTAGCGCGGCGCCGTTGGCATCGACGTGGTTGTGGCAGTTGGTGCAGGTGTTGGCGCCACGATCGACACTCCACAACGGATGGATGTGTTGCTCGTAGTGGATCACGATGCGGCACAGGGGTGTCCAGGCCGTCTGGCAGGCCGCACTGACCGGCGCGGGCGTGGTCAGGTCCGCATAGCGATAGGAGAACGAGGCATCCGGGTCTTCCGGGTCGGCCCACACCCCGTCCGGGTAGCTCACGTCCACCGACGGCAGCACTGCAGGCTGTTGACCGGGGGGCGGCGGAAAAGTCACCTGGATACGGGTCAGCGTCTCGGCCATGGTCTCCTGGTAGTCCGGTGACAGGGCGGGGTAGGTATCGGGGAAGGGCACCCCGGTGGCCACGGCACCGGCCCACACCGGAGCGGGACCCTTCGGCTCCGGGACGGCGTGGGCGACACTGCTGGCCGGGTCGTGACAGCCGTTGCACTGCACCGTCTCGCCCGGTCGCACCTGCAGCCAGTTCCGGTGCCGGCTGCCGATGCGCTTGCCCTCGGCATCCAGCACGCTGATCGCCAGCGGCACGTTGGCCGGTACCTTGACACGCACCGAGCCGTCCGGCTGCACCGGCACGTAGCCGATGATCTCGCGCATCAGTTGTCCGGTACTGCGCCCGTAGGCCGTCGGGGGTACGATCTTCGTGTCGCGGTCGGGGATGCCCACGGCCTTGACGATGCGCAGGAAGCGTGCCGGGCGAGCGGCGGACGGAGTCTGCACCGGGTCGGCGGTGGTCGCGATTCCCCCCGGTGCCGTGTCCACGCCATCCACATCGTAGACGCTGCGGATGTCCAGAAAGCCGACCCCCGCGTCGTACGCCTGCTGGTCGAGTTCATAGCCGGCCTGCTTGTCATACAGCACCGGCGGCGACGTACGCGGGGTCGCCGCCACCACGTCGGTGAACTCGTAGCCCTCCTGCGGCAACACCACTGGCAGCTGGGTCTGCGCGTCCAGGTCGTAGAGGAAGATGCCGTAGATCGGATCGGCCGCGACCGCCGTCGGGTCCGCCAGGTTGGCGGGCGTGCAGGGCAGGACCCGGGCATTCAGCACGACCCGGCAGGCGCTCCAGCTCACCAGCATCCGGTTGGTGCCGTCGTCGAGCGGCCAGGCCGAGCGGTAGTAGCCGCCCGGTGATATCGAGCCGTCCGTGTGCACCGGGTTGACCGCAAGCGAGCGCTGGGCCGGGCCGAACAGCACGCCCTGGTTGGCGGCGGTGGCCACATCATTGTCGGTGTAATCGGCCACGTCGATCAACTGCAGGTCACCGCCGCGCCAGGTTCCGCTGAACGGCAGCACGAGCGCCATCAGGTTTCCGTCCAGGAGCTGGCGCGGCTGCAGGAACTGCACGTCGGCACCGTTGGTCCCGGTGGCATGGCTGTGCAGCCCGTAGAACGGATGCAGCTCGGAACCGTCCGGGTGCATGGTGTACAGGCTGATGGCATTGACCCCGCCCATGTGGTCCCAGCGGCTGAACAGGACTTCGCCGGTGTCGAGCACGGTGGGATTGAAATCGTGGCTCTGGTTCATCGACACCTGATGAATGTCGACGAAGCCGTTGATATCACCGGTGACGGGGTCACGGGTGACTTCCGCCACGTGCAGCACCAGTGCATGATCGTGGCGGTCTTCGTCCAGCGCGGCGAACTGCGATTTGCCTTCGTCCAGCAGCGTGGCCTTCTCCTGCCGCTGGCGGGTCGAGACGAAGATGATGCGTCCGTCCGGCAGGTAATGCGGTGCCATGTCCTCGCCGGCCTCGGCGGTAATACCCGCCGGCAGCACGCTGACCAGCGTGCCGGTCGTGATGTTGTATTCCCACAGGTTCCAGGTCGGCGGATTCTGCGGATCGGTCACCGGCATGTGCATGGCGAACAGCAGACGCGTGTCCTTCGTCATGTCCTTATAGGACACATCGACATCCTTGACGTCGCCCAGGCCCCCGGTCAGCGCACCGGTCACGTTACGTTCCGGTGCGCCGGGGGCGGCGAGGTCACGGTAATACAGATCCCCGCCCGGCGTGTAGCCGTCCGGCGCCGGGAAAGACTCCTGGTTGCGGATGTCCGGCTGGAGCGTGGTAGCGGTATTCGGATCGACGGCCAGCGGCCGCTTGACGTAGGCGATGCCGTAATCCAGTACCAGCGGATCCGGATCCTGGCCGTTAGCGCCGGTGCCCCCGCCACCGCAGCCGGCCAGCAGCAATCCGGCAGCCAGCACAATGGCGGACCGGCGCAGGGCCCGGGCAGCACGGTTGTAGGGGTGATGGATGCTCATATTCATGGTTAATCGGCGCTCCCGGTGAAAATCCTGACTGGCGGCCGGCGTGTCATGCAGATTTGTGAACTGCAGCACATTCTGCGACGCCGTTGTTTCGCAGGATCACTATAGGGACGGGGACGGCACCAATCCGCGAGGCAGTTCACAGAAAAATCCGTACGGACCACGCAGCATCCTGTGGCAGACGCCGACACAGTTTTCCAGTGACCCACACACGGTACCTTGACGATGCCATTACACGACCGGAACACCAAGGGAAAGGCAACGCGTGCAGCGCGGGTATTGCTGCTCGGGCTGCTGCTTGCATCCACGGCAATGGCCGGCGACCTGGAGCGGCGCGAGGCGAAGCGCATGCACGACCGGCTGACCGGCGTGCCGCCGTCGGATGCCGTGCTGAACAGCATGGAGGCGGCCATCGTCAACGGTGACGCCTTCGGCGCGGCGCTGATGGCCATGGACAACAGTGCCTTCTACGACGTGACCCTGAAGAATTTCGTCACGCCCTGGACCAACCGTGACCAGACCGAGTTCGCACCGCTCAACGACTACACCGCAACGGTGATCGGCATGATCCGCGACGAGGTCCCGTTCAACGAGGTGCTGTCCGCCGACATCCTGTACGTCGGCGATCCCGCGCTGGGCCTGCCGCCCTACAGTATGTCCAACAACGACCATTACCAGGCCATGGAGGACCAGGGCATCGACCTGAAGTCCGCGCTGGTGCAGCGCCAGCAGTCCGTGCTGACCACCCTGCCGGCCAGTGCCACGGCCGGGGTGATGACCACGCGCGCGGCATCCGCGGCCTTCTTCATCGCCGGCACCAACCGCGCGATGTTCCGCTTCACCCTGATCAACCACCTGTGCAAGGACCTGGAACAGGTGAAGGACACCACGCGGCCACCGGACCGGATCCGCCAGGATGTTTCGCGCAGCCCGGGCGGTGACAGCCGGATCTTCCTCAATGCCTGTGTCGGCTGCCACGCCGGCATGGACCCCATGGCCCAGGCCTTTGCCTACTACAACTTCGACGCCACCACGGGCAGCCTCGAGTACACCGATGGCGTGGTGCAGCCCAAGTACCACATCAATTCCGACACCTTCAAGTACGGCTATGTCACCCCGGATGACCACTGGGACAACTACTGGCGCAGCGGCCAGAACGCCCTGCTTGGCTGGGATCCGGCACTGCCCGGCAGCGGCGCGGGCGCCAAGTCGCTGGGCCAGGAACTGGCCGACAGCGATGCCTTCGCGCAGTGCCAGGTGAAAAAGGTATTTCGTACCGTTTGCCTGCGCGCGCCGGGCAACAGCGCCGACCGCAGCAAGGTCGACGCCATCACCGCGGACTTCCGCGCCGACAACTACAACATGAAAACCGCGTTCGCCGAGACCGCGGTGTACTGCATGGGTGACTAGGGATGAACACGATCACGATACACCCGTTTCGCACGGTCCTCCGGACCCTGGCCGTACTGGCCGTCACGCTGGTTCTCGGCGCCTGCGGCGGCGGCGCAGAGACCACCAGCAAGTCGGCACCGACCAACACGGCGGTGGTCTCGAACTACACCGGTCCGGCCCCGGCCACCGCGGACGTGCAGTCCTTCAAGCTCAACGTCTGGGACAAGCTGACGAGTCCAACCGTCCACTGTAACAACTGCCACGTCGCCGGAGGACAGAGTCCGGCGTTCGCGCGCAGCGATGACATCAACCTGGCCTATTCGGAGGCCTACCCGGTGGTCGACCTCGCGAGCCCGGCCAATTCCGCCATGGTGACCAGGGTAGGCGGCGGTCACAACTGCTGGCTGGGCGACACACCGGCGGACTGGCAGGCCTGCGCGGACACCCTGGTTTCCTACATCACCGCCTGGGCCGGCGGCGCCAGCGGCGGCGGCAACGTGATTGCCCTGACGGCCCCGGCGACCCTGGTGGATCCGGGCGACACCAAGTCCTTCCCGACGGATTCCGGCCTGTTCGCCAGCACCGTGCACCCGGTGCTGACCGCACATTGTTCCGGTTGCCATACCGAATCCTCCAGCACCCCGCAGTCGCCGTTCTTCGCCGACCCCGATCCGGACTCGGCCTACGAGTACGCCAAGTCGAAGATCGACCTCGACACGCCGGCCAACTCGCGCTTCGTAGTGCGCCTGCGCAACGAATTTCACAACTGCTTCGATCCGAACAACACCGGCAATACCGACTGTGCCGCCTCGGCGACCGTCATGCAGAACGCGATCCAGCAGTTTGCCGACGGGATCAACGTCACCCCGATCAACCCGGCACTGGTCACCAGCAAGGCCATGAAGCTGCCCGACGGGATCATCGCCAGCGGCGGCAACCGCTACGACGCCAACGTCATCGCGCTCTACCAGTTCAAGGAGGGCAGCGGCACGATCGCCCATGACACCAGCGGCGTCCTGCCGGACATGCACCTGACGCTGAGCGGCGGCGTGAGCTGGGTCGGCGGCTGGGGCCTCGATTTCACCGGCGGCAAGGCCCAGGCCACCACCGCCAGCAGCCGCAAGCTGCATGACATGATCAAGGCCACCGGTGAATACTCGATCGAGGCCTGGGTGGTACCGGCGAACGTCACGCAGGAAGGGCCCGCGCGCATCATCAGCTACTCGGCCGGCACGGATGCCCGCAACTTCACCATGGGCCAGACCATGTACAGCTACGATTTCCTGCAGCGCAGCAGTACCACCGACGCCAACGGCATGCCGGAGCTGCAGACCGCCGCCGGCGACGAGGACCTGCAGGCGACGCTGCAGCACGTGGTGCTCACCTACGACCCGGTCAACGGGCGCCGCGTCTATGTCAACGGCCAGTACACCGGCGATATGGACCCGGTCGCGGGAGGCAACCTGAACGACTGGGACAACAGCTTTGCCTTCGTCCTCGGTAACGAGGTATCCGGTGACAAGCCATGGCTGGGCAAGCTGCGCATGGTGGCGATCCACAACCGGGCGCTGACCCCGGAGCAGATCCAGCAGAACTTCGAAGCCGGAGTGGGCGAGAAGTACTTCGTGCTGTTCAACGTCGCCGCACATACCGGGATACCCGACAGCTATGTCCTGTTCGAGGTCAGCCAGTTCGACAACTACAGCTACCTGTTCAACCAGCCGCGCTTCATCGTGCTCGATGCGTCGGTGACGCCGGACAACATCCCGATCGCCGGCATCCGGATCGGTGTCAACGGCAAGGAGGCCGCGGTCGGCCAGGCGTACCAGAACGTCAACACGACCGTCAGTGCCACCCAGTACACACCCGGTAGCGGCCAGCTGCTGTCGCCGCTGGGTACGGTGATTGCGCTGGACAAGGGTCCGGAGTCCGACGAGTTCTTCCTGAGTTTCGAGGTGCTGGGCTCCGACACGCACATCGTGACGGAACCGGCGCCACTCGCACCGGCCGCGCCGGCGGACCTGCCACCGGCCTCCGATATCGGCGTGCGTACCTTCGACGAGATCGACGCCAGCATGTCCACCATCACCGGGGTCAGCCGTCAGCAGAGCGGGGTGAAGAACGTGTTCACCACGGTCAGGCAGCAGTTGCCGGCAGTCGAGAACCTCGATGGTTTCCTGTCGGCGCACCAGATGGCGATCTCGCAGATGGCCATCGAGTATTGCAGTGCACTGGTCGACAACCAGGGCAGTATCACGCGCGACGCCTACTTCCCGGGATTCTTCAGCGCCGGAATGTCCCCGGCAAGCGCGGATACCGCGTTCGATTCCGCAGCGAAACGGGCCCTGGTTACCCAGCCGCTGATCGACCACGTCATGAACACCGGGCTGACCACGCAACCGGACCCGGCCGCGGTCGGCGCGGAACTGGACAGCCTGATCACCGGCCTGACGGCCTGCGCCAGCGGCGCAAGCCCGACCTGCGCGACCAGCCTGCGCACCGAGCAGGTCGTCAAGGCCACGTGCGCCGCCGCCCTCGGCAGTGCCGCGATGCTGATCCAGTAACCGCCAGAAACAGACCATTTCGAGGAAACGGGCATGGCCAGAAACCGCAAATTCCGAGCTCTGAACGAACCACTGCGCCTGAACGCGCACGGTCGCCCGCTGACGCGTCGTGACTTTCTCGGCCAGGGACTGATCGCCGGTCTCGGCCTGGTCACGGCGCCGACCCTGTTCGGGCTGTTCGCCAATCCACGCGAGGCCGCCGCCGCGCTGGCCCCCGACATCGAGGCGCTGAAATCGTCCTGCGGGATCAAGTCGCTGGGTGCCGGCAAGATCCCGTTCATCTGTTTCGACCTCGCCGGTGGCGCCAATATCGCCGGTTCCAACGTGCTGGTGGGGCAGCAGGGCGGGCAGCTGGATTTTCTCAGCACGGCCGGTTACAGCAAGCTGGGGCTGCCCGGGGACATGATCCCGTCCGGGACCGACCCGGTCACCGGGCTGAGCTTCGCCAATGCCGACTTCGGCCTGGGGTTCCATGCCAACAGCGCCATGCTCACGGGCATCCGCGAGAAGGCCGGGATGCGCAGCGCAAACATCAACGGCGCGGTCATCCCGGCCCGTTCGGACAACGACACGGGCAACAATCCGCATAACCCGATGTACGGCATCGCCCGCGCCGGTGCCGACGGCAGCCTGGTGACCCTGATCGGGTCACGCAGTTCGGACTCCGGCGGCAATTCCATGGCGCCGGCCGACATGATCGACCCCACGATACGTCCCACCAAGGTCGACCGACCCTCGGATGTGACCGGCATGGTCGACACCGGGCAGCTCATCGGCGTGCTCTCGCAGCAGGATGCGGTCGCGGTCATGGAATCGATCGAGCGGATCAGCCGCATGAAGCTGGACAGCGTGAATACGCAGATCACCACAGATGCCGTCATCAAGGACCTGGTGCAGTGCGGCTACGTCAAGGCCGCCGACATCGCCGACCGCTTCGGCTCGCCCGGCTCGCTGGACCCGGCACAGGACCCGGATATCGTGGGCCCGACCGGCATCTTCACGCAGACCGAGTTCGACGGCGACGCGGAATTCCGCAAGACCGCCTCGGTGATGAAGATGGTCATGAACGGCTTCGCCGGTGCCGGCACCATTACCATGGGCGGCTACGACTACCACACCGGCGACCGTGCCACCGGCGAAGCACGCGACCTGCGTGCCGGCCGCTGTATCGGCGCCTGCCTGGAATACGCCGCGCGCCTCAACGTGCCGGTCATGGTATATGTCTTCAGCGATGGCTCGATCTTCAGCAACGGCATGATCGACAACAGTACGGCAGGCGGCGGGAAGGGCGTGTGGACCGGTGACAACTCCGATACCGCGTCCACCTACTTCCTGGTCTACAATCCCGCAGGCCGTGCGCAACTGCTGGGTGCGGATGCCGCTGCGCAGGCGCGCCACCAGCAGATCGGCTGGATGCGGGCGAACGCCTCGGTCGAGACCAGCGCCACACCGGCCGCCCTGCAGGTCAACCTGCTGGCCCAGACGGTGATCCTGAACTACATGGCACTGCACGGCGAGCAGGGCAATTTCGCAACGCTGTTTCCGAACCACGGGCTCGGCAATGCCACCATGCTGGACAGCCTGACCGCGTTCAGCCCGATCGTCAGCCACACGATCTGATCCCGGGTCCACTCCGGCGGGGCGGACAGCGCCGCGTACAGCCCCGGCCGGCCCGGGGCCGCCGGGTATGCGGAAACGGCGAAAGCGGCCGATAACCGGCGCATGCCCCTGTTGCGCTGCCTGCCGATCCTGCTGCTCTGTTGCCTGTTGCCGCTGCGCGCCGGTGCACAATGGCTGCGCCAGGACGCGGCCATCATGGGCACCTCGGTCAGCGCCGAGCTGTGGACGGACGACCCGGTAAAGGGCCAGGCCCTGATCGACAAGGTGCTGGCGGAGATGCGTCGCATCGACGCGCTGATGAGCACCTACAAGGACACCAGCGAACTCTCACGCGTCAACCGCCTGGCCGCGCAGCAGCCCGTGGCGGTCGACCGGGAGCTCTTCGACCTGATCGGCAAGGCGCTGCACTATTCCGAAGTCACGCACGGTGCGTTCGATATCACCTATGCCAGTGTCGGCTACCTGTATGACTTCCGCCATGACAAGCGGCCGACACCGGAGCAGCTGACCGCACTGCAGCCGGACATCAACTGGCACTTCGTGCAGCTCGATCCCGTGCACCACACGGTCCGCTTTCTGCACCGGGACGTGCGCATCGACCTGGGCGGCATCGCCAAGGGCTACGCCGTGGACCGCTGTATCGACCTGCTGCTGGACGCCGGCATCCGCGACGCCATGGTCAGCGCCGGTGGTGACACACGGGTAATCGGCGACCACCACGGGCATCCCTGGAATGTCGGAATCCGTGACCCGCGCCGGCGCAACGGTCTGGTCAGCATCATTCCGCTGGAAAATACCGCGATCTCGACCTCCGGTGACTACGAGCGCTTCTTCGATGACCACGGCGTGCGCTACCACCACATCATCGATCCCGCCACCGGTGACTCGGCGCGCCGGCTGCACAGCGCCAGCATCATCGCCGCCCGCGCGACCGACACGGACGCACTCTCCACCAGCGTGTTCGTGCTGGGTGTGCGCAAGGGGCTGGAACTGGTCAACTCCCTGCCCGACACCGAGGCCGTGCTGGTCGACAACGCGGGCAAGCTGCACTACTCGAACGGCCTGGCCCCGGCGAACGCCCCGGTCGCAGCCGGGAAACGCTAGGCGGGACGCCGGGCAGCACCCGCCCGGAACTGTGACCGGCTGCTCATCCCGGGAAAATGTCCGGGCGCACACTTTGCGAAGGCGCGGTTTGCCGTTTCCGGCGGGTCAATTTTTACCCGGTTCTACCGATTATTCATGGAAACGCAGCGCCGCTTCCGGCCCGCATCGAGGTTCGCCATGTCATCCGCTCCAGCCATCCTTCGACCCGTCCACTGGCTCGCCGGCGCACTGCTGATGCTGTCCCTGTGCCATGCCGGTTCCGCGCTGTCGGCCGGCAACGGCAAAGAAAGCCTGGACGACCAGATCCAGTCGCTCAAGAAGGACGTGATCGCGCTCAACCGGGACCTGTTCGTCCTGGAAGAAGACCTGCTCTATCCGGCCAGCACGCAGGTGGCGGTGTTCGTATCGCTCGATGTCGGCAAGTTCTTCAACCTCGACTCGGTCCAGCTCAAGATCGACAACAAGCTCGTCAGCAGCTACCTGTATACCCCGCGCGAGGTGCAGGCACTGCAGCGTGGCGGCGTACAGCGGCTGTACATGGGCAATCTCAAGGCCGGTTCCCATGAACTGGTGGCCATCTATACCGGCAAGGGGCCGCATGGCCGTGATTACCGCCGCGGTGCCAATCTCACCGTCGAGAAGGGCCTGGGTGCCCGTTACGTGGAGCTGAAGATCGTCGACAACCCGGCATCGGAACAGCCCGACTTCAGCATCCGCCAGTGGGACTGATACCGCGCCATGCAGATCGGTCGCCGGCATAGCGTATGGCGTGCCCTGCGGGCAGCAGGGTGCCTGTTGCTGCTGTTCCCGGCCGCCGGCACGCCGGCCGATGCACGGAAACCCTCCAGCGCACAGGATCTCCAGTACGGCGAGGCGCTGTTCCACTACTACCAGCAGGACTGGTTCGGCAGCATCGTGCGCCTGGAGGTAGCCCAGGAGCAGCATGCGCTGCCGCATACCGCCGACGAGGCGGAACTGCTGCTCGGCGGCCTCGACCTGTCCTACGGCCTGCGCGGCGAGGCGACCCGGATCTTTGAACGCCTGCTCGACACACACAGCGACCCACAGACCCGCAACCGCGCCTGGTATTACCTGGCGCGGATCTCCTGGGACCGCGCCGACCCGCAGGCCGCGCTCAAGGCACTGGGCGAACTGAACGGCGCGATGAGCCAGGGTACGCGTACGGAGAGTGCCTTGCTGGGCAGCCTGGTGCTGCTCAAGCTGGGCCGCAACCAGGATGCCATCCGGCTGCTGGAGAGCGCCCGCAAGCAACATGCCTGGACCCCGTACCTGGCCTACAACCTGGGCGTGGCACAGGTGCGCAACGGTCAACTGGATGCCGGCGCGAAGACCCTGGTCGCCATCGGCAACCTGGAGACGGACAGCGAGGAACTGCGCAGCCTGCGCGACAAGGCCAACCTTGCGCTGGGTTACTCCTACCTGCAGGCCGGCGACGGCAACCGTTCGCGCGCGCGCCTGGAACATGTGCGCCTGAGCGGACCGTTTTCCAACAAGGCCCTGCTCGGCACCGGCTGGGCCGATACCGACACCAGCGCCTTCGCCCAGGCACTGGTGCCCTGGACGGAACTGGGCAAACGCGACGTGATCGACCCGGCGGTGCAGGAGGCCCTGCTGGCCGTGCCGTATGCGCTGGCGAAACTGCACCTGCATGGCCGGGCCGTGCACGGTTACCACGCCGCCATCGACACGCTGACCCACGAGAAAACCCGCCTGGATGAATCCATAAAGTCCATTAAAGACGGAGAGTTGCTGAATATTATTGACAAGCAGGATCTGAGCAGCGGCTCCGGCTGGCTGCAACAGCTCACCCTCGACTCCCGTTCTCCGGCACTGCGCTACCAGCTCACCCTGATGGCCACGCATGATTTCCAGGAAGCGGTGAAAAACTATCGCGACCTGCTGGCACTGCAGCAGAATCTGGATCAGTGGGCGGAGCGCATGGGCGCGTTCGATGACATGCTGGAGACCCGGGTCCGGCGTTTCGCCGCCCATCGCAAGGCTGCCGAGCACGCGTTGCGCAACAACGACCTGGCCGCACTGCGCCAGCGCTACGCGACCCTGGATTACCGTGTGCGCCAGGCCGAAACCGGCACTGATGCGCTGGCCCTGGCCAACGCCAGAGAGCTGCAGCAGTGGGAGAAACTGCAGCAGATCGGCCAGCGGCTTGCAAAACTGCCGGCCGCTGCGGAGACCGATGACCTGCAAGCACGGCAGCGCTTGCTGACGGGCGTGCTGCGCTGGCGGCTGGCAACCGACTTCAAACCGCGCCTGTGGCAGGCCAAACGTGCCCTGAAGCAGGTGGCACAGCGGCTGGAACAGGCACAGCAGTCGCTCAACAGCCTGGCGCAGGCCCGCAGCGACACGCCGGAAAACTTCGCCGCCCGCAACCAGGAGATTCACGCACTGCGCACGACCCTGCGCTCCCTGCAGGCCCGTACCCTGGCACTGCGTACCCGGCAGGGGAAACAGCTGCAACGACTCGCCGTGAACGAACTGCAGCGGCAACAGCAGCGCATCGACACCTACCTGGTGCAGGCGCGCTTCGCCCTGGCGCAGACCTACGATACGGCACTGCATGCGCAGGCGGAGGGCAAACCGTGAAGCGCCTGCTGCCCGCGTTGCTTGTGCTGCTGACCGGACTGCCGGGTTGTACGTGGCTGCGCCACGACGAACCGCCGACCATCGCCGATCTGGGTAACCGACCGGTGCGGCTTGAAGACCAGCCACTGGCGACGAATGAACAGCAGGCCATGCACGCCTACCGGGACTTCCTGGCCACGGACGATCAGAGCGCCGCACGCCCGCAGGCGATGCGGCGGCTCGCCGACATCAACCTGGAAGCGGATGCCGCCGTGGACACCGCACCGGACGCCAGCGCATCGGCACCCGCCAGCCGGCAGCAGGCCGAGGACTCCATCCGCCTGTACCGGCAGGTGCTGCACAGGTACCCGGACCGTCCCGATAACGACAGCGTGCTCTACCAGCTCGCGCGCGCCAGCGAGCTGGCCGGCGAGCCGGAACAGGCGCTGGCCAGTCTGAGCGAACTGGTGCAGCGTTACCCGGCCAGCGCCTACCGCGCCGAGGCCCTGTTCCGGCGCGGCGAGATCCTGTTCGTGCGCCGGCAGTATGCCGCGGCCGCACAGTCCTACCGGTCCGTGGTGCAGGTGGGCGCGCAGGGGGCCTTCTACGAGCAGGCGCTGTACAAGCTGGGCTGGTGCGAGTTCAAACAGGGCCGCTACGACCGGGGCAACGCTACCTTCCTGACGCTGCTGGACCACAAGCTGGGTACCCGGTTCGGCACCCCGCCTGCCGCACCGGGCCGCGCCGACCAGGAGCGGCTGGATGACGCGCTGCGTGCGATGAGTCTGGCATTTTCGTACGAGCAGGGTCCGGGCAGCGTTACCGCCCTGTTCCGGATGCAGGGCAAGCGGCCCTGGGAAGACCTCGTGTACGAGCGCCTCGGCAAGCTGTACCTGGCCAAGGAACGCTATACCGATGCCGCGCAGACCTTCCAGGCCTTCGTCGACAACAACCCGCAACACGCCCAGGCACCGGCGTTCCAGATGCGCGTGATCGACGCCTACCAGGCCGGCGGTTTCCCGTCGCTGGTGTTGCAGGGCAAGAAGGATTTCGTCGAACGCTACAACCTGCAGAGCGCCTACTGGAAGCAGCACGACCGCGCCACGAGCCCGCAGGTGCAGGGCTTCCTGAAGACCTGCATGACCGACCTCTCGCGCTACTACCATGCACAGGCGCAGCAGAGCAAAAAGCCGGCCGACTATGCCGAGGCGGCACGCTGGTATCGCAGCTTTCTGGGTTCGTTCCCGCACAGCCCGGAAGCACCCGGCATGAATTTCCTGCTCGCGGACCTGCTGTACGATGCCGGCAACTACCACGACGCCGCACAGGAATACGTGCACACGGCCTACGACTACGGCGCGCATACCCGGGCCGCCGAGGCCGGCTATGCCGCCGTACTGGCCTACGCACGCGCGGAAGAGCACCTCGACGGCGCGCAGCGTACCGCCTGGCATCGCGCCGGCATCGAGCATGCCATCCGTTTCGCGACCACCTTCCCGCAACACCCGCAGGCCCTCGCCGTGCTGAGCAAGACCGCGGAGCAGTTGCTGGCCCTGCGCGAGAACGCACGTGCCGTGCAGGTTGCACAGCGGGTCACGGGCAATGCCGCCGCCACCCCGGAACAGCAGCGGGTGTGCTGGACCGTGCAGGCGCACGCCTGGTTTGACCTCCACGACTACCTGCACGCCGAGCAGGCCTACCAGCAGGCGCTGGCCAGAACCGCGGCGAGTTCGAAGGAAAAACCCGTGCTTGTCGAAAAACTTGCGGCATCTATCTACAAACAGGGTGAGGCTGCCAGGAAGGCCGGCGACCTGGCTACGGCCGTCGCGCAGTTCCAGCGCGTGCGCAGCGCGGCGCCGGGCTCCAGCATCGTTGCCACGGCCCAGTACGATGCCGCGGCCGGCCTGCTGCAACAGCAACAGTGGCGCGCCGCCGCCACGGCCTTGCGCGATTTCCGCGCGGACTACCCGGACGACCCGCGCCAGGCGGAAGTCACACGGCGCCTGGCGACGGCCTACCAGCAGGGCGACCAGCCCTTGCAGGCCGCACAGGAATTTGCCCGCATCGGCAAGGGCAGCGGCAAGGACGAGCTGCGTCGCGAGGCGCTGTGGCAGGCGGCGGACCTTTACGAACGCGCCGGCGCGACCGGGCAGGCCCAGGACGTGTACCGCTACTACATCGCGCAGTTCCCGCACCCGGCCGAGGCCGCGATCGAGGCGCGCCACCACGTCGCCGTGCAACTGCAGACCGCGGGCAGAACGCGCGAGTACACGCACTGGCTGCAGGAAATCATCGACGCCGACCGCCAGGCCGGCGCCGAACGCACGAAGCGTACGCGCTATCTCGCGGCCATGGCTCAGCTGGCGCTGGCCGACCAGGTACACGAACGCTACCGCGCCGTGGCCCTGCGCCTGCCCCTGAAACAGACCCTGGCAACCAAGAAACGCCTGCTCCAGGAGGCACTGGCACAATATAAACAGGGCGCCGCTTACTCGGTCGCGGAGGTGACCACGGCCAGTGCGTTCCACACCGCGGAGCTCTACAGCGAACTGGCCACCGCCATCCTGCGCTCGGAGCGCCCGCACCAGCTCGACGCAGAGGCGCTGGAGGAATACAACGCGTTGCTGGAAGACCAGGCCTATCCGTTCGAGGAACAGGCCATCGCCCTGTACGAAACCAACGTGGCGCGGATGAAATCCGGCCTGTACGACGCCTGGATCGGGCGCAGCCTGCAGGCGCTGGCAACACTCGTCCCGGCAAAATATGCCAAGCAGGAGCGGGGGGCTACCTATGTGGCGGAACTCCGGTAAGGGCTTGCACATGAACGCTGCACGACACGGCATCCACGTGATCCGGGCCACCATGCTGGCCTGCGGCCTGGTCCTGCTGCAGGGCTGCGCCAGCACGCCCCCGCAGCCGGCGACACCCGGCCCGTCCGCAGCCGCGGCAGTCATGCCGGCGGCGCCCCCACCCGGTGCCGAACTCAAGGCTGCCTTCCAGGCTGCCGTGCGGCTGATGCAGGACGGACGATGGCACACGGCCGAAACCCGCCTCAGGCAGCTGACCGTGCAGCATCCGCCCTATCCGGGTCTGTGGGTCGACCTGGGAATCACCCAGGTCCAGCTGGGCGAGGCGGATGCCGCCGAGCAGAGCTTCCGGCATGCGCTGAAACTGAACCCGCAGCATGCCGAGGCCTGGAACCAGCTGGGCATGCTGTACCGCCGCGCCAACCGGCTGGAAGACGCACGCAAGGCCTGGCAGGCCGCCATCCAGGCCGCACCGGATCACGCGGACGCACACTGGAATCTCGCGATCCTGTATGACCGCTACCTGCCGGACCCGGCCCGGGCGCTGGCGCAGTACACCACCTACCGCAAGCTCACCCGCTCGGCCGATCCCCAGCTGCAGCGCTGGATCGTGACCCTGGAACAGCAACAACCGGCACCGGCCTCCCTGACCGCAGAGGAACAGGCAAATGAACCGCCAGACCCGCACCGGCCGTAGCCGGCATCCGTACTGTAACTGGCTGCTGGCCCTGATATGCGCCACCGGCCTGGTGCACGCGGCAGATCGCGTGGAACTGCAGGGCACC
Organism: uncultured Ectothiorhodospiraceae bacterium; assembly: GCA_964443845.1. Classification (GTDB taxonomy): domain Bacteria; phylum Pseudomonadota; class Gammaproteobacteria; order UBA9214; family UBA9214; genus UBA9214. Next base: position 12,979 of record CAYUFA010000020.1, on the reverse strand, counting down.
ACCATCACCGGCAACCAGGAGTTGCCCAAGTCACTGACCATCGTGCCCTGGCGCCCGGCCGACACCGGGGACCTGGCCGGACGCCCGCTCAACAGTCTGGTGGACGAGGCACTGGCCCCGGTCGACCGTGACGTGTTTCTCAGGGAGCTCGAATATTACGAAGCCGTTCACAGTTCACACCGGTGACGGTGGATATGGTTATTGAATACAGCCGGAATCTGCCGATGATCCGGTTTGTATGCAGTGCCTGATGGTCATCAACGGGGAAGCAACAGGAGTCATCCATGTACATCTACCATACCTTGGTCGGATTCTTTCAATCCGGCGGCATCTTCATGTATCCGATTGTCGTGGTGCTGGCGCTGGGCGTTGCCATCGCGATCGAGCGCTGGCTGTACCTCAGCGTGGCGCGCACCAGCAATTTCCGGCTGTGGAAAAAGATCCAGCCGCACCTCGCCGCCGGTGACCTGCGCCAGGTGGCCCTGCTGACGGAAAAATCGAGTTCGGCCATCAGCCACATCTTCAGCTACGGGCTGAACCGGGCCCGGACCTCGCGCCGGCGTGACGACGTCGAGATGGCGATGGAGGAGGGCCTGATGGAAACCGTGCCGAACCTGGAGAAGCGCACCGGTTACCTGGCGACCTTCGCCAATATCGCCACGCTGCTCGGGCTGCTGGGCACCATCATCGGCCTGATCCAGGCCTTCACCGCGGTGGCCTCCGCCAACCCGTCCGAGAAGGCGGACATGCTTTCTGCCAGTATCTCGGTGGCCATGAACACGACGGCGTTCGGCCTGATGGTGGCCATCCCGCTGCTGCTGATCTACGCCGTGCTGCAGACCAAGACCACCCAGCTGGTCGACAGCCTGGAGATGGCCTCGGTGAAATTCCTCAACAGCCTGCCGGAGAGTTCGGCACAGGGAGCCAGGGCCGGATGAGAAACCGCCTCGTTCGCCGTCGGCTGAAGGATCAGTCCACGGACATCAATATCACCGCCTTCATGAATCTGATGGTGATCCTGGTGCCGTTCCTGCTCATCACGGCGGTGTTCTCGCGCATTACCATTCTGCAGCTGAACCTGCCGGCGGCGGCCGGCCCCGACCAGGCGCCGCAAAAGCCGGATTTCTCCCTGGAGATCACCGTACGCGGCAACGGAATCGAGGTGGGCGATCGCGACGGTGGCCTGATCAGGCGCATTCCAATGACGGCAACCGGATATGATTACGAACAGCTCTCGCTGCTGCTGCGGCAGATCAAGGCGCGCTTCCCCGACAAGCAGGACGCCACGCTGCTGCTGGAGGCCGACATCTCCTACGACACGCTCGTACAGGTCATGGACCGGGTACGGGTGGCACAGGTCGTGGTGGCAGGCGGTGTCCGCAGCGCGGAGCTGTTCCCCAAAATCGCCATCGGCGACGCACCTGCGGGCGTGAAGGTAGCCAGCCAATGAGGATGTCACGGCGTGCGCGGCGCATGGACCGCAAGCACCGGCGCAGCAAGGCCGCACTCGGTATCAACCTGGTATCGATGATGGATATCTTCACCATCCTGGTGTTCTTCCTGCTGGTGAATTCCTCGGACGGCGAGCTGCTGCCATCCCACAAGTCCGTCCGGCTGCCGGAGTCGGTCTCCGAGCAACAGCCGCGCCAGACCGTGGTGATCATGATCAGCCCGGACAACGTCATGCTGGATGGCCAGGTGGTGACCAGCGTCGACCGCCTCCTGCACCGGGACGGCAGCACTTCGCCACTGCTGCGGGCTGCACTGGTCAGGACCCTGAATGCGGCACGGGCCGGGCAGCACGGTGCCACCCCAGTGCGGATGGAAGCCACCATCATGGGCGACCGGGAGATCCCCTACCAGCTGCTGAAAAAGGTCATGGCCACGGTCACGCGGGCCGGTTACCAGCGCCTGTCCCTGGCCGTGCTGCAGAAACCGCAGGAGGGGGGCTGAGATGTCCGCCGCCGTCCTGACCTTCAACCTGGACTGGGGCGTCGTCAACGACGATGACCGGCGCTTCCGGCGCATCGTCCGCAACAACCTCCTGCTGGCGCTGGCGCTCGGCGTCCTCATCCCGCTGCTGCCGGTACCGCCGGTCGAGCACCTGGTGGCGGAACAGCCGGAGCAACTGGCGACGGTGGTGTTCGAGAAGGAAATCGTCCCGCCGCCACCGCCACCGAAGAAAGTCGAACGGAAACCGGAACCCCTGCCGCAGAAGGTCGAGAAACCGAAACCGGCGCCGAGGGCGGTGCATAAACAGGTCGCGAAACCGGTGCCGAAACCGAGTGCCCGCGAGCAGGCCGAGCGCGCCGGCCTGCTGGCCATGAGCGACGCACTGTCCGACCTGCGCGACAACAGTGTGGCCAGCAACTTCCGCAACACCCGGCTGACCCAGGGTGGTGATAATGCGCGCCATACCGAACGCGCAATCCTGACCGCCGGTACCACCCGCGGCAGCGGCGGCATCCGCACCAGCGGCCTCAGCCGGGACACCGGTGGCAGCGCCCTGGCCGGACGCGCCACGGCGCGGGTGCACAGCCCGGCCGGCAACGCCACGGGTGGCAGCGTCGGCGGCAAGGGCAGGGGAGACAGGTCGGCCGGACGCAGCATCGAGGAAATCCAGATGGTGTTCGACCGCAACAAGGGCTTGATCTACAGCGTGTACAACCGTGCCCTGCGCAGCAACCCGACGCTGCAGGGCAAGGTGGTGCTGAAACTCACCATCGCACCCAGCGGCAAGGTCACGCAGTGCAGCGTCGTCTCCAGTGAACTGGGCGACCCCGGTCTCGGCCGCAAGATCACCAGTCGGGTGAAGAGATTCAATTTCGGTGCCAAGGATGTCAACGAGGTGACCATCACCTACCCGATCGAATTCCTGCCGGCGTAGGCCGGCCAGGTCCCGCCCGGATTTGCCGGCACCCGCCCCCGTTGGGCCTGCGATGACGGTATCAAGTACACTCGCCGACCAACCCGCGTTATCATTACCATCACCATACAATCGACCCGTAACGGGAATTGTTCCATGTGCAGCGGACCGACGGTTACGGTCGGCCAGCAACAACCATGACCTCCACCAGCCAGACAGAACGACTCAGGAACGAGGCAACTTCGCGCATCCAGGCAGGAGACCCGGCAGGAGCCGCCGACTGTCTGCGCCAATTGCTTGCTGTGCTGCCTGACGACGCGCTATCCCATTACCAGTTGGGCGTACTGCTGACACAGGCCGGGAATCTTGATGAGGCCCTGTACCATTGTCGCAAGGCGGAGGCGCTTTCCCCCGGTAATGCGGACTTTCTGTGCGGCGTCGGATCCCTGTTGCTTGCCGGCAGCCGGATCAGTGATGCAATGCCGTATATCGACCGGGCACTCGAAGCCGATCCGGGTCATGCCGCCAGCCACGCCCAGATGGGCATCATCCAGTACTTTCGCGGCAATGCGGCCGATGCAGTCCCCCATTTCGAAAAGGCCCTGTCCGCCATGCCGGAAAGGATCGACCTGCTGCTTGCCCTTGCCAATGCGTGTGAACAGTTACGGCAGCAGGACCGTTGCAGCGAATTGCTGGACAGGGCTCTTGCACTCGATCCGCTGAATCCCGCAGCTCTCCTGCTACAGGCAAAGATCCTGAAACGGGCCGGCGAATTTGTCCAGGCCGAGTCGACCCTGCGCAGGCTCCTCGAGCTCAAACCGCCGCAGGTCATCGCGGTATCGGCCCTCAAGTTACTGGGATTGATTCTGGACCGGACGGGACGGTTCGATGACGCGTTTGCAGCCTGCGCAAAGGCATCCTCCATCAGTCAGAAAATCGCAGAGACACTGCCTTTCGATGAACACTTTTACCTGTCCCTGATCAAGCAGAACAGGGAGAACTTCCACAATCCGGTGCGCAGGCCTGTGGAACCGGGGACAGTAGACGGAACCTTCCTTCCCCCGGTGTTTGTCGTCGGGTTCCCCAGATCAGGAACCACCCTGATCGAACAGGTACTGCTCACCGTGCCCGATACGGTCAGCACCGGCGAGAAACCGCTCATCGACCAGCTGATACGTGAACATGAAGACCTGCTGGAAGAAGAGATACCGGTATTCGGTTCGGCGGCGACACTCAAAAGCGATGATGTGTATCGTCTGCGCAGGAGATATTTCGAACTTGTTCAGACCGAAGTACAGCCCCTGCAGCAAGGCACGAGAATCATCGACAAACTGCCGCTGAACCTGATTCAGCTCGGTTTCATCAATCTCCTGTTCCCCGAGTCACCGATCATCGTTGTCCTGCGTGACCCCCGTGACTGCTGTCTGAGCGCCTTCATGCAGGACTTCAAGATGAATCCCGCCATGCTGCACATGACAACCCTGGCGTCCACCGCGCGATTCTACGATCGTGTCATGGACCTGTGGTTACACTACCGGGACGTTCTCGACCTGCGCTATTTTGAATACAAATACGAGGACCTCATCGTCGATTTCGACAGTGTCACCCGCCGACTGTTCGGCTTCATCGGCGAGAACCGGGACGCAAGTGCAGCGGATTTTCACCGCAGCGCTGGCAACAAGCACATACGCACACCCAGTTATATGGACGTGACCTCTCCGATATATGAACGGGCTCTCCGGCGCTGGGAGAACTACGGAAAACACCTTGAGCCGATCCTGCCGTACCTGCAACGCTACATCGACTGTTTCGGGTATGCGGAATGACGACTGTGCGTTGCCGCGTAGCGCCGTAACCGCTCAGGACCCATCATCCTTGACCACGCTCATCCATGCCCGCGGGCTGTGCAAACGCTTCGACGGCCACGTCGCCGTGGATGGTATCGATTTCGAAATCCCGGCGGGCCAGTGTTTCGGCTTCCTGGGCCCGAACGGGGCAGGGAAGACCACCACACTGCGGATGACCATGGGGCTGACCCCGGTCAGCGGCGGCACCCTGTCGGTGTTCGGCCTGCCGGTGCAGCAGCACGCCTCCGCGATCCGTGCCCGGGCGGGTATCGTGCCGCAGGCCGAGAATCTCGATCCCGACTTCACCGTGGAGGAGAACCTGCAGGTATATGCCTCGTTCTTCGGGCTGCCGCGCGCGCAGGTGGCACAAAACATCGATGCCCTGCTCGATTTCGTCTCGCTCACCGACCGGCGCCACTCGCGCCCGGACGCCCTGTCCGGCGGCATGCAGCGGCGCCTCACCATCGCCCGTGCACTCATCAACGACCCGGAACTGGTGGTGCTGGACGAGCCGACCACGGGACTGGACCCGCAGGCACGGCATGTCATCTGGGGCAGGCTCAACGAGCTGAAGACCCGGGGCAAGACCCTGTTGCTGACCACCCACTACATGGAGGAAGCCGAGCGCCTGTGTGATGACCTGGTGATCATGGATCACGGGCGCATCCTCGCGCAGGGTGCACCGCTTGACCTGGTCCACCGGCACGTGGAGCCCGAGGTGATCGAGGTGCGCGGCGCGCCCGCTGACATCGAGGCGCTGGCCACCGCCGCCGGCTGCCGGCTCGAACGCATGGGTAACAGCCTGTACTGCTACACCCGGCAACCGGCCGGACTGATCGAGCGGCTCAAGGGTCGCACTCGCCTGCGCTACATTCACCGGCCGAGCGGACTGGAAGACGTGTTCCTGCGGCTGACCGGACGGGAGCTGCGCGACTGATGCTGCCGCTGCGACTGCCCCGCATCCGCCGTGGCGCCCTGTACGTGTGGCGCCGCAACATCCTGGTCTGGCGCAAACTGCTGGTGCCGGCGATCCTGATGAACTTCGGCGAGCCGGCCATCTACCTGCTCGGGCTCGGCTTCGGACTGGGCCACTTTGTCGGCGACATGGCCGGGCTTTCGTACCTGGCGTTTCTCGCTTCCGGCATCATCGCCTCGAGTTCCATGACCACGGCCAGCTTCGAGGGCATGTACTCGGTGTATACGCGCATGGTGCCGCAGAAGACCTACGAGGCGATCCTCGCCACGCCGCTGGAGGTCGACGACATCATGGCCGGCGAGATGCTGTGGTGTGCCAACAAGGCGCTGTTCAGCGGCAGCGCCATCCTGGCGGTGGCCGCGCTGCTGGGCGTGGTGCACGACTGGCATGCGCTGCTGGCGTTGCCGGTGGTGTTCCTGATCGGCCTGTGTTTCGCCGGGCCGGCACTGATCATGAGCTCGCTGGCCGGCAGCTACGACTTCTTCAGTTACTACTTCGTGCTGGTGATCACCCCGATGTTCATCCTGTGCGGCGTGTTCTACCCGGTGGATACCCTGCCGCAAGTGGTACATGGCTTCGTCCAGTTCCTGCCGCTGACCCACGGGGTCTACCTCACCCGCGGACTGGTCGCCGGCGCCGGCCTCGCCCACCCGTGGCTGGATGTGGCGGTGCTGGTGGCCTACGCCCTGGTCAGTTACGTCATCGCCGTGCTGCTGGTGCGGCGCAAGCTGCTGGTCTGACCAGCGGCGGGGCGCAGAACCGGCATGGGGTCAAAACGGCAACCCTGGTGGCGCTGGCTGGTCGATCTGGCCGGAATACTGGTCCTGGTCTGCGCCGTGCATGCCTGGCAAACCCGCACTGTCGCGCACGGCGCGGCCCCGGATTTTGACGGCGTCCTGCTGGATGGCACCCCGGTCCGGCTCAGTGACCTGCGCGGCCGGCCGCTGCTGCTGCAGTTCTGGGCTAGCTGGTGCCCGATCTGCCGGCTGGAGCAGGGCAGCATCGAGGCGATCGCGCGGGACCACAGCGTGCTGACGGTCGCCATCGACGCGGGCGGCAGCGGGGCCGTGCGCACGTTTCTGCAACAGCAGGGGCTGGACTACCCGGTCGTCCACGACCCGGACGGCCGCATCGCCGGCAGCTACGGGATCCGCGGCGTTCCGGCCAGTTTCATCCTGGACCCGGCGGGAAACATCCGCTTTGCCGAGGTTGGCTACACCACCGGGACCGGACTGCGCCTGCGCCTGTGGTGGGCGGGCCTGGCCACGGGAACTTGAATCCGGGTCCGCGAACCTCCACATCAGGGGTATCCGACTTTTCACCAGGACGGCCCCATGAATGATTCCAGTCACATCGTTTGCCCGCACTGCGATGCGGTCAACCGAGTCGCCAGTGCACGCCTGAGCGAGTCACCGAAGTGTGGCAAGTGCCATCAGCCGCTGTTCACGGCCCATCCCGTGGAACTGACCAGCCAGAACTTCCGCCAGCAGATCAGCCGCAACGATATCCCGGTGCTGGTGGATTTCTGGGCACCGTGGTGCGGACCCTGCAAGATGATGGCCCCGGCCTTTCACGAAGCGGCGCGCCAGCTCGAACCCCGCGTACGCCTCGCCAAGCTGAATACCGAGGACGAGCAGGGCATCGCCGGACAGTTCGGTATCCGCAGCATTCCGACCCTGGCCCTGTTCCGCGATGGCCGGGAGGTCGCGCGCCAGGCCGGCGCCATGGGCGCGGCGGACATCGTGCGCTGGGTCAGGGCACAGCAGGCCTGATGACGGGCTGTGCGGAACATCACCTGGTTGTAGGAGCGCCCTTCGGGTGCGATGCAAACCAGGTACAGGGATGAGCGCGGCCAATGACCGCTCCTACAGGTGCAGCCGCCGCCCTGGCGGCGAAGGTTTTTTGCTGTTACGGGATCGCCTGCAGGCAGGCACCTGCAGAGGTGCTTTCCGCAAGGCACATGCGCCCGGCTTTAGTCGGCCTGTGCCAGCTTGCGGCGCAACCGGGAGACCAGCCGTTCCACCGGGTCCTGCAGTTCCGGCGGGATGACCTCGAACAGGTATTCCACCCGGTCCAGTGCCGCCGTCAGGTCCGCCCGCGTGTGCAGCTCGTGCAGGATGCCGGCGATATCCATGATTTCACGATACGGCTGCACGCCACTCATGGCATATACTCCACGACTTCTCTACAACCATTGTAGCAACAACGATACCCGGGATGTCCGACCACGCAGTGCAGTTACCCGGCTGGATCGAGCCGCTGAATCGCGACGTTCTGGCGCCCTTTCAGACCCGCCTGTGCGGCGGTTTCGAAGAGCCGTTCTACCTCGCCCACGCCGACGACGGCTGGGCGGAGATCCGCTTCACGCGGGATTACGAGCGCAGTGCCCTGCACGAACTGGCTCACTGGTGCATCGCGTCTGCCGGGCGGCGACGCCGGGATGACTACGGTTACTGGTATGCGCCGGACGGACGCAGCCGGGAACAGCAACAGCGCTTCTTTCGGGTCGAGATCAAACCCCAGGCCATCGAGAAACACTTCTGCATGGCGCTCGGCATCCCGTTCGCGGTGAGCGTCGACAACCTGGGCAACCCGGCGCTCGAAGGTGTCAGCGAGTTCGCCCGCGCCGTCGACCGGTGCTCCACGACATACGCGCGGCAGGGCCTGCCGGCACGTGCGGGCGCCATCCACGGCTGCCTGCGGGCGTGGCACGATGCGCCACCGGGCGCACCACCCGCAGCCTGAAATGAGCGGCCGCGCCAGGACATGCGTGCAGCGCATCGGCCTGCCGCTGCCCACCCGGCAAGCGGCGACGCGCGCAACGGACGGGGCAGGGCGGGCCGGTACACAGGACTGCGTAATCCTGCTGCACGGGCTGGGACGCACCCGACTGTCCCTGCGCAGGATCGAACGGCGCCTGCTGCAGAGCGGCTACCGCGTGGTCAACCAGGGCTATCCTTCCCGCAAGCACCCCGTCGAGCGGCTGGCCGACCACGCCATCGGCCGTGCGCTGGCCGCCTGCGCGGCACCGGGCGCACACCGCATCCACTTCGTGACCCATTCGCTGGGCGGCATCCTCGTGCGCCAGTACCTGCAGGACCACTGCATCGACGGGCTGGGACGCATCGTCATGCTCTGCCCGCCTAACCAGGGCAGCGAGATCGCACAACTGCTGAAGAACAACGTCCTGTACCGGTTCGCCACCGGGCCCGCCGGCCAGCAACTCGGTACCGGGCCGGACAGCGTGCCCCGCCGGCTCGATCCAATTCCGGGTGAAATCGGGATCATCGCCGGCACAAACGACCACAAGGTCCCGGTGGCACGTGCGCGGCTGACCGGAATGCAGGACTTCCTGGTCGTGCCCAGTGGCCACACCTTCATCATGAACGACGCGCGGGTCATCGGACAGGTCTTGCAATTCCTCGGAACCGGCCGTTTCATACACAAAACCACATAAACTGCGTATTAATCAGGCCGGGCAGGGGGCCGATACAGGAGAGGGACAAATCAGGCAGCCGGGGGGCGCACATGCCTGGGAACAGGAGTGACAGACGGCTATCGCTGGTCATGGTCTGCGCGGTCATGCTGGCAGGCTGTGCCTCGGCACCTGCCTTGCCGCCGCGCGCGGACGCACTGCACATCCAGGGAATCCGGCAAGGCCCCGTGGCCAGCCTGGCGGCCTCCCTGGTCGGCGTGCCGTACCGGTATGGCGGTTCCACGCCACGCGGTTTCGATTGCAGCGGGCTGGTCTATTACACCTACCGCAAGAACGGTATCCGCGTCCCGCGCTCCACGCACGCCCAGTATCGCAAGGCCAGGCATATCCCGCGGCGGGAACTGAAACCGGGTGACCTGGTGTTCTTCAGGACCGGCCGGCACAAGGTTTCCCACGTCGGCATCTACACCGGTCACGACCGGTTCGTGCACGCGCCGTCCAGGGGCAAGGAGGTCAGCTTCGCGTCCCTGGACGACGACTACTGGCGCCGTCACTTCGTCGGCGCCGGCCGGTATTTCTAGGCGGGCTGAATTCTCTCCACGCTTGACCTGCAGGAGCGCTCGTCGAGCGCGATCATGCGGCTGTTTCGACTGTCGGTGCGTTCGCCGGGCGCGAGCGGGTCGATCCCATCCTCCCTCCGCTGCGAGGCCATCGAGGGCATCGG
>CAYUFA010000020.1:0-3030 GCA_964443845.1 uncultured Ectothiorhodospiraceae bacterium | reverse complement strand
GCGCGAGCGGGTCGATCCCATCCTCCCTCCGCTGCGAGGCCATCGAGGGCATCGGCCCGCGCACCGCCTGCGTTCTCCCACCACCTTCCACCGCGGTCACTTGCAGCATGCCGACGCCTGCATCGCCTTCCTCGGCCTCGATGTCCGCGTGCGTGACTCCGGTGCCTGGCGCGGCCGGCGCAAACTCACCAAAAAGGGCAATCCCGAACTCCGATGCCTGTTGTTCCTCACGCAGGAGCGCTTCTCGAGCGCGACCAGTACCCCGTAATTCCCGCACAGGTGTGAATCCGGTATCTTCCGGTTCATCACCACCTGCCGCGAGGTACGCCCGCATGCCGAAGATCACTGGCCGCACACTCCTGTTGGCGTTGATAATGGGATTCATGAACACCGCGACCCACGCCGGGGTGCCCACCGCGCTGCCGCCGTGCCCGGCCACGCCCAACTGCGTGTCCAGCCAGGCCACCGATCCGGGACATGCCATTGCGCCCATCGCCTACACGGGCTCGCCCGGGGCGGCCATGCAGCGCATGCAGACAGTGCTCGACGGACTGGAACGCAGCACACCCGTCGTACAGAGCTCTACCTACCTGCGGTACGAGGTACGCAGCCTGATCTTCCGCTTCGTCGACGACGTGGAATGCCTGCTGGACCCGGAGGCGCACGTGATCCAGGTCCGATCCGCATCGCGCGTAGGGTACAGCGACTTCGGCGTCAACCGCCGGCGCGTCGAGCGCATCCGCAAGGAATTCGAGTCGGCCGCCAGCGGACAGTAATGACATGCCGGAAGAGGGCGTCATCAAGTTCGAACTCGACTACACCTGGGCGCCCCCCGACCCGGCACTGGCTATCCGCGAACTAACCGCACTGCGCCAGCGCCTCTGGCAACTCGGCCTGGTCGGCCAGGCAGCGGACCGCTATGGCGGCGTCGGCTACGGCAACGTCAGCCGCCGCATCCGGCCGGGTGAGTCACCATTCGTGGTCAGCGGGTCGCAAACCGGCGCCATCGAGTGGCTCGGACCGGAACACTATGCGCGGGTCACCGGCTTCGACGTGCAGCACAACCACGTGTCGGCCACCGGGCCCGTACGCCCGTCCTCGGAATCGCTGACGCACGGGATCATCTATATGCTCGCGGAAAGTATCCAGGCCGTGTTGCACGTGCATTCGCCGGAGCTGTGGGAACAGGCAGAGCAACTGGGCATCCCGATGAGCGACCGCAACGTTGCTTACGGCACACCGGCCATGGCCGAAGAGGTGGCGAGACGGTTGCTCGACCCGGACACGCTCGCACGGGGGCTGCTGGCCATGGGCGGACACCGGGATGGCGTGATCGCCTTCGGTGAGACGGTGCAGGCGGCAGGTACCAGGCTGCTCGCTGCCCGGGAACGCGCCACGACGTGAGCATGACAAGGCAACCTGGACTGCCGACGATGCTGCGCGCGTTGCGGCACCGCAATTTCCGGCTGTTCTTCGGTGGTCAGAGCATTTCCCTCATCGGCACCTGGATGACACGCCTCGCCACGGCCTGGCTGGTATGGCGACTCACCCATTCGGCTGCCATGCTCGGTCTGCTCGGCTTTGCCGGCCAGGTACCGACCTTTCTGTTCGCCTCGGTTGCCGGTGTCTGGGTCGATCGCCTCGATCGCCATCGCCTGCTGGTAATCACGCAGGTACTGGCCATGCTGCAATCTTTCGCGCTGGCGGCGCTGGTCCTGTCCAACGTAATCCAGGTGTGGGAGATCATCGCCCTGCAGGTGCTGCAGGGAATCACCAACGCCTTCGACATGCCGACCCGCCAGTCGCTGTTGATCGATCTGATCGAGGACAGGACGGATCTGTCCAATGCGGTCGCCCTGAATTCCTCCATGATCAATGGCACGCGCCTGATCGGCCCGAGTGTCGCGGGCCTGCTGATTGCCTGGGTGGGCGAGGGCTGGTGTTTCTTCGCCGACGGGGTCAGCTATCTCGCTGTCATCGGTTCCTTGCTGGTCATGCAGGTGGCGGTGCGCCCCCGTGTCAGTTCCGGCAAGCGTGTGTTGCATGACCTGCACGACGGGCTGCGTTATGCATTCGGGTTCACGCCGATCCGTGCCATCCTGCTGCTGCTCGCCCTGCTGGGACTGGCGGGAATTCCCTACCGGATCCTGCTGCCGGTAATTGCCTCCGAGACACTGCACGGGGATGCGCACACGCTGGGTTTTCTGATGGGAGCCATGGGTGTGGGTGCACTGATCGGCGCCCTGTATCTTGCCTCCCGCACCAGTGTGCTGGGCCTCGGCCGTCTGATTCCTTTCGCCACAACCACCTTTGGTGTCAGTCTCGTCGGCGTGGGACTGTCGCACTGGTATGCGCTGTCAATGCTGATCATGACAGCGACCGGCTTCGGTTTCATGGTGCACCTGGCGGCCAGCAACACCCTGCTCCAGACCCTCGTGCGCGAAGAGATGCGGGGCCGGGTGATGGCACTCTACACCACGGCCTTTGTGGGCATGGCGACTTTCGGCAGTCTGCTGGCCGGCGCCATCGCGGCCTGGGCGGGTGCGCCGCGCACACTCATGGGAAGCGGACTGCTGTGCATCCTCGGTGCCGCCGTGTTCAGATACAAACTGCCCCGGCTGCGCGAACAGGCGCGCCCCGTGTATGTTGCGAAAGGCATCCTGCCGGAAGTGACCGAGACCGTACGGGGGGCGACGGCACTCCGGGAAGAAGTGGAGCAGTGAGCGACGCAGTCCCGGTCAGGTCTGCCGCTCCCCATACGCACACCTGGCTGACCGTTCTGCTCCATTTCTGGAAACGCCGCGCAGCGGCATCCTGCCTCCCGATCATTGACAAGGCCGCTACGCGGCCTTGTCCCTGTACATCGCGTCCGCAATGACAGGGGTGGACGACCGGCACGATAGTAGGCGTGGAGACGGGGCCGCTGGCTGTTTACCTATTTACTTCAGGAAAACCTGATTTCCTGGTATTCCTGCAATTTAACATAATATACATTACACGAACATTTACAGATCCCATGAAATCCTGTGA
>CAYUFA010000019.1:31101-46445 GCA_964443845.1 uncultured Ectothiorhodospiraceae bacterium | reverse complement strand
ATACTCTTCCACAAGCTGCTGAAAAACCCGTAGCCGGTCGGATCGGTAAGTGATACCGGGTTATTGTTCACGTAGGTGTAGCGATTGAACGACTGCGTCTGGTCCGGGTACTGGATCTGCGGATCCGGGCTCAGGAACCGGCCCAGCTGCGGATCGTACAGCCGCCCGTTCATGTGGATGAGACCCACGTCGTCCAGCTGCTCCTGCCCGGTGAAGCCGTGATGGGTCTCGAACCCGGCCAGCACGCTGACCGGATCCGACCAGTCGGCATTCCTGCGACTGCCGAAGGCCGCAAAGCTCATGCGCTCGACCACTGCACCGGTCTCCTCGGTAATCGCATCGATCGAACCCAGGTGATCGGTGTGCAGGTAGCGGGTCTGCTGCGTGCCGTCGCTGCGCTGCGTGTAGATCGCGACCGCCCGGCCACCGGCGTGGATGTAGTGCCTGTACCCGGTCAGCGTCCCGGTGGTCTCCTCCTCGTAGTTCACCCCCTCGTGGATACTCGGATGCAGGTAATAGGTAGTGGTAGCGCCGTGCACCTGCTTCACCCGGTTGTGGTCGGCGTCGTAGGCAAAACTGATGCTGGCCGTGCCTTTCGTGATCTGCGCCGCCTTGTTGAACGAGGTCCAGTCGATATGGCGCCCGTCCCCGCCGGTCATGTTGCCGTTGGCATCGTAGCTGTAGCTGGTCAGTACGGTGGCCCCGTCCTTCACCTCGGTCACTGCGTGCGGACCGGCGCCGTTGGTGTTGTAGCTGTAGTGATCGGCATAATCCGACTTGCCGGTGATATTGCCCAGCGCATCGTAGGCATAGCTGCGGCTGCCCATTCCGGTAATGGCTGCCGTCTGCAGCCGGTTCAGGGCATCGTAGGCGAACGTCTCGGAGAGACCCTGGCGGGCATCGGTCCGGGTTTTGAGATTTCCCAGCCCGTCGAAGGTGTAGCTCAGGTTCTGCACCGTGGCATTGCTCCCCACCCCGGTACTGATCGTGGCCAGCGAGTCGGTGGTTGCATCGTAGGTCCGGATGGTCTGCAGGCCGTTGCCCAGCGTTTCCATCGTGATCCGGCCCTCGGCATCGTCCTCGTCGGCGTGCCAGTAGCTCGTGTCATTGGCCGCATCGCGCACTTCCGTCAGGAATCCGTTGCCGTCGTAGACGTTGCGCACGATAAAGCCGCTCGGGTAGGTGACCGTCTGCGGCCGGCTGAAGCCGTCGTAGCCATACGCCATGGTGAGGTTCATGCCGTCGATGGCACTGCTTTCGGATGCCAGCCGGCCCAGCGGGTCGTAGGCAAGGGTCCGGCGGTAGCCGTCGGCCGCGTAGCTGACACTGGCCAGCCTGCCCACGCCGTGGGCGGCCGTGTCGTAGTTCCAGGTGGTCGCCCCCTCCGGTTCGCTGCGGCTCACCATGCGGCCCAGCCGGTCATAGGCCATGGTCACCACCTGCCCCTTTGCGTCCCGCTGCCAGACCAGCTCACCGAAGGCGTTGTATTGGTACTCCCAGTGGCCCATGTCCGGGTCGTCCATGGCGGTCTTGCGTCCGCGCAGGTCATACCCGGTCTGTACGCTGTTGCCAGCCGCGTCGGTGGTCCGGATCAGGTCACCGGCGGCATCGTACTGGTAACTCTGAGAGCCGTTCAGGGCATCGACCACGGAGGTCAGCTGGTCCATGCCGTCGGTGATCCGGGTATCGTACTGGTCGTAGTCACCGTTCGGGTCCCAGCGATGGGTGTTGCGGGTAAGATTGCTATAGGTATATTCCACGACACCCCCGTCCGGTGCATCCTCCCGGACCGGACGGTCCAGCACGTCGTACTGGAAGTTCGTCGTCACCTGGGCCGCACTGACGGGACCGTTCACGAAATACGGCCGGGTCTTGCTGGCGACGTTGCCGCGGGTATCGTAGGCCGTGTCCTGGTCGATGGTCTGGCCGGACATCGACAGCGTGGCGGTGCGGATGACCCGCTGCAGGGCGTCGTAGTAATTCGTGACGGGCGCACTGCCGGAGGCCTCTACCGTCTCGACGAAACCTCCATGGGGACAGTCGGTGGAGGCGCAGAAGTCGTAGCGCCAGGTGGTCTCGGTGCCGTCGGCGCGCTGCTCCAGCACCTTGCGTCCGAAGCTGTCGTACGCCCAGCTCGTGGTCAGCCCGTTCGGGCCGGTCAGGGAGGTCTTCGTGCCGAAGCGGGAGTCGTAGGTATAGGTCTCGCTCTGCACTCGCGCATTGGTCGTCTGCAGCGGGAAGCGGCCCTGGCTGTCGTACACGGTCTCGGTGCTACGGGATTCCGGTGACGAGCCGGCGGCGTACCCGCCGCGGCCCGTGGTGGTGACCCGGATCGCATTGCCGAAGGCGTCGTATTCGTGCGTGGTCTTCTGGTAGAGCGGACTGTCCTCCCCGGCATCCGGCTCGGTGATCTCGTCCTGTAACAGGAACTGGTGCGGATCACCCGCCGGGTAGTAGCTGAATTCACTTACCTTGGTGATTGAATGATCCGGCGCAGGTACGTTGGATGCCTCGTGGGTAACCTCAGCCCTGGTCAGGCGGTCCAGCACCCAGGCCGTCAGGTCGGGCGGATCATAGGTATTGGTGGTCAGTTTCCGGAAGGTATTCCCCCAGGCATCCGTGGTTGTCACATCGATGGTGAGTGGATTGCCGTAGTCATCGTAACTCGTGACCGTATTCACGGACCTGAGTAGCGCACCCTGACTGCCGTTGTCCGGCAGGTCATAGCCCAACTCAACAGACTGGCTGAGATAAGGGAAGTGCACCCCTGTGGCACCGTCGCTGGCCGCAACCTCGCTGTAGGTGCTCACCGTTTCGCTCAGCGGCAGACCATCCAGCGTGATCTCGACTTCCTCCGGTAACCCGACATACGGAAAATCCTGCCGGTAGGTCGTCCTGGTCACGATCCCGGAATCCCGGTCGACTGCACGGATCTCACGGAATCCAAGCAAACCGCGCCCCTGCAAATTCAGTATGGCACCGGCATAGGAATAATCCGTAAGGCGCCGACCTCCAGTACCATCGTCAATTCCTGTTTGTGTGGCGACATAGAGCGGGACCTGGAAGTCCCTTTCGGCCTGCAACGGATCCGCGGAAGTCCCTTTCGTGTAGACAGCAGCATCCGTCAGCGGCCCGTAACTGATTGTAGTCGCCAGGCCTGTACCATTGATAATCCCGGTCACCTGATCCGGAACCTGACCAGCATGAAGCCGCACATTCCACACACCATTGTATGCGGACACGATGTCCTGCATACCATCGCCATTGACATCCATCAGGAAAGTCGCGTCAAAACCGATATTCGCCACTCCGGTATCGATGGCGTCAAAACCTTCACCAGTCGACTGGTAGACCCACCAGGCACCCGCGTCAGGGAAGAGCACATCCATCCTGCCGTCATTGTTGTAGTCGACCGGTCGCGCGTACTGCCAGTTGTTGCTGGACAGACCTGTATCCCGTGGTGGTGTAAAGTGTGCGGTGTAGGCTCCAGCGGAATCATCTGTACCCGTACTGAAGCTGACCTCCCAGGTGCCGTCTACAGGGATCAGCGCATCCTGGAATCCGTCCCCGTTGACGTCCTGCACCAGCAATCCTTGCGCGGCAATGTTAATCTCCACACCAAGCAGTTCTGTCAGATACTGCGTACCCGGATATACAGCACCATCCCTGCCCCAGCTGTAGTGCCCGACAACAGCGCAGATGGAACTACACTCGGTAGCCATCAGATCGGCTCGCCTGTCATGGTTGAAATCGATTCTGTAAGCCTTTCCGTCTGAATCAGCGGTCAGCGCAGTCGGCAGTGCCTGGCCAAACCCGGAAGTCGTGTTCAGATATACGAAATACGCCGGATACGTCTGGGTGGTGTAGCCGTCAGGCAGTGGGCCTACGGGTGTTGGTACAACATAATCTGCAATGTACACAAGGTCATCGAGACCATCTCCGTTGTAGTCAATCACCTGAGGGTTCAGGTCATATCCGTCGCTGGGGATCAGGTTGCTGACCAGGTTGAATCCTCCTCCTGCGGCCTGTAACAAATCCCAGTACCCGTCGTCCCCCGGCACGAGAAGATCGGACAATCCATCGCCGTTGTAATCAATATCCAGGGCCTTGTCGACATGGCTGCTACCCGTCGGTATCGAGGTATTCTGCTGCGCTGATAATCCGGACGGACTTCCATAGTTAATCCACCAGTACCCGTCATGTGGCACTACAAGATCCTGTCTCCCGTCCCCGTTCACATCCATCACGTGCGCATTGGCATAACCACTGTTCGTACTTCCGGAGTTGACGGCGTCCGCATATCCCTGCGAGCCGTTTTCCCAGACAAAACGGGTTGGCATGCGACATTCTCTGCCGGCGCCCGAGTAGGCACACTCCCGGACCTTGACCAGTCTGGAAAGACCGGTAACGGGGCCCGTATCGTAGGTAAGCCGGTAATCCCGGATGACCGAATCACCTGAATAAATCCGGATGACACCGAGCCGTTGTGTGGAACCCGGGTTGCGCGTACCGACATACCCGGAAACAGGATCGGTCCGGGCCTGGTACGACAGCCGGATACTGTTATACGGCAACAGTGCGGCTGCATCATTTGCGGTGTAGTCAATACGAACCGGGTAATGTTCACCCGCGACCGTGTCTTCGTGGTAGGTCACCGTGTAGTAATTACCCGCCCTGTCCGCCACGCGATCGACCGCCCATACCAGCGCCCTGCCCCCTCCCGGGTTGAAGGCGGAGTCCGGGTTGTATCCATAGCGGAGGTACAGGCCGGATCTGGTCCAGGCCTCAAAATAATCGGGCGACACACCCGACCCGGTATGTGAAACCACACGGGTGAATGATTCGACTTCAGTTCTGTATTCGGTACCATCCGCGCCGTCAACGCCACCGTTGCTGGCGATGAGGCGTTTGCCGTCCAGACAGTAGCGATCCCTCATATCGAGATTCACTCCGTAGACAGTTCCATCCTGGGCAATCGTCTGCGGGCAGCGTGTGATTGTGGACAATCCCCCCAGCGACCAGCCTCGACCCAGTGGTCCGTTCCCGCCATTGCTGCTGTAATCAAGCGACAGGCCTGGTGACATGCCCGCCGTACCGGGCGGCACCGATACCGGGATCGAATACGTTGCCGCTCCGGACGCGTCCACTTTGAACATTCCTGCAACTGAACCCTGTGTGGTCACAACGGCGGGTTCGGAGAGAATTCCGCTTGCTGTATCCACAGAAATGGATGCAACCGTTCCTGCACGATCAAGCGTCAGCTCGAATCCACCGACCGAATCGGCCACGGCGCTGTATTGCGTGCCATCGACCAGTTTTATGATCACCGTGGCACCTGCTGCCACACTGTCCGCCTTGCCATTGACCGAAATCTTGCGGGAACTGCCGGAAATCACGATTTTGTCCAGATCTGCGGGCGCGGGTTTCGACAGCAGAGACACGACAAGTGGCACTGACGGGTCACTTTCTGCAGCGTCATTGACGGAAGTGGCGGTAATGACCTGTGACATGCCGGCCACCAGTGGTATATCAAGGCTGAATAATCCGTTTCCGTTGGCAATCGTGTTTCCCTGATAGACAGCGTCGAGATATACATTCACGGCCGCACCGGGTTCCGTCAATCCGCTGACCAGGTAGGGACTTCTGTCAACCGGGCCCGCAGCACCCCAGATCAGCGGCGGCATCGGCTGGGCACCCGGGTCAAGCGTGATCAGTCCCATGACTGCCCGCTCCAGCACAAGCAAGTCCCCCGGATCCAGTTCTCCATCCGGTTTATCTTCGGGCGCTACGTCACAGCGCTGCCGTTCGTCCGCTGTCGGCACTGCCGCTCCCTCCAGAAATTTCATCATCACCTCGAGGTCCGCCGCATCCAGCTTGCCGTCCGGGCTGCCGTAGGGGGCGACATCACCCGGCATGGTGGTAGCCGCGGACAACCCGCCCGGTACCGTCACACTGCCTGATACCAGTATCTGGAACATGCAGACCAGAAAACGCACCCACCTCGACAATGCAATCGATTTCATGTCTTCTCCTTCCTGGAGAGCACCGGCTCCCTGCCGACCACAACGACCAAGCACCTTCTGCAGGGCTACTATGGATAGCCCGGAGACTCACGGACAGCCGGAATCCGGCCAGGTGTGCGTCAGCAATATCCGGATTCGGATTGCAGGGCGATGGAAGGGGATGACCAACAAAAAGGCCACCCGAAGGTGGCCCCAAGACGCACAGGAGAGGATTCCGCTCAGAACAGCAGCGAGTAGCTCAGATCGATGGAATTCTGGTACATCTTGATCGAGGCCGGTACACCGAAGGCGCTCTGCGGGGTTCGTACCGTCTGCTCGAAGGCGTGCATATAGGCGAAGTTCCATTCGCTGGAATGGGTCGGCCGATAGGTGAAACCGGCCGTCGCGTGCTTCTGGATCGTGGCCGGGGCCAGGATGTTGAACAGCACCTGGCTCTGGTCGATGGGCTGGGTGTTGTAGGCGATGCCGGCCCGTAAGGTCCAGTCGCTGTCGTAGTCGTATTCGACGGCCAGGCGGTACACATCCACGTCTTTCCAGCCAAAGCCCATGCCGCTGTCCATGCCGAGCAGGCCGTCAGGAATGCCGGCCGGCGGATACGGCCCGCTCATGGTCGGAACGGGACCCGGGTTGGAAATGGATTTCACCCCTTCGTACAGGATGCGTTGATACTCGAACGAATATTTCAGCGCCGGGGTTGTGGCGAAGGTTACACCCAGCGCGAAATTGGCCGGAATATCCAGATCACCCTGTTCGGCAAACAGCTCCCTGTACTTGTCGAACTTCGACATGTAGACCTTGCTGGCGACAGTCGCACCGAGGGTGAGTTGCGAGGTCACCTGGCCCAGCCAACCGACGCGGAGTCCGGCGCCGTACGAGAACTCGTTGCCGTTGTCGGTCAGGTACGGGGAAGGAATGAAGCCCGGAGTCGCGCCCTGGGCACCGCCCGGCGCGCAGGCGGACGGATTGCTCGCCCCGCCGGTCGGGGTGAGGCAATGAAAATCGCCCAGCCCGCGTGCGCTGAAGCGCTGCACGCCGATCAGCAGCGAGACGCCGATCGTATTCGTGTCATTGAAGCGGATGGCAACCGTCGGCGCGAACAGCGACTGTTCCAGGTCGACGCCCAGCTTGCCGCTATTGATGGACCCCGTGCCGACGCCCTGCGGAGTGGAGGACGGACTCGGGTTAAAGAGTACGGCCGCGGTTTCGTCGTAGATGTTGTTCGTATAGGAGCTATTGAGCCCGCCGTTACCATAGATACTGATGCCTATGTACAGGCTGTCACTCAGCTTTTTTGTAACGCCGAAATTCGGAATCGTGAACAGATCGCGGCCGCTCCGGTAATGAACATCGAACGGAGCGCCGTAATCGGAACCGGCACCGGCCACGGAGGTATCGATTTCTCCTTCCCGGATCGGACTGAAGAACCGCACCCCGAGGTCGCCGCGCTGCCCGACCAGCGCCATGCCGGCCGGGTTGGCCGCTGCGGCAAGCGCATCCTGCGGATTGGAAACGACGGCACCGGCCAGACCCATCGATCTGGCACCGTAACCGAGAGTGAAATAGCCGGTAGTAGCCGAGGCCAGCGTAGTGAAGGAAATTCCGGAAACCAGGACGACGGCTTTCAGACAGCCGGCAGCTCTGCTCATAACACGACCCCTCCTGCGTAAATCATGAGAGGACATGTCACCGGCCTATTGTTGTTGTACAGCAACAGAGCCATGTCCAGAACACGCGCAACAATGACAAAGCCACTTGAAATTGTCAACATAAAGTGTTGTCTCGAAACAGAACGTGCGGTAGTGTAAGCGCGACGTCCGGGGGATGGCGTTGACCTGACATAACAGTGTCCGGCTGCACTACCGCGCGCGCAGTCTCTCCCCGAACCTCATACCAACCTGCCCGAGGAGACACTGATGGCCACGAACCGCACTGCTTCACTCCGGATGTTGACCTGCGGCATTGCACTCGTCCTTGCCCTTGCCAGTTCACAGGCTCTTCCCAGTGGTTTCGCACTCATCGAACAGAGCGTCAGCAGCATGGGTACGGCCTATGCCGGCGCCGGTTCGAATGGCGAGGATGCTTCTACCGTCTTCTTCAATCCGGCCCTGATGGAGCGCCTGGACGGGCGGCAACTCTCGGTCGGTCTCCACCTCGTGATGCCGGATACCAGGTTCTCCGGATCAGCGGCCTACAACCCCAGTCACCCGGCGTTCAATCCTCCTTCACCGGCCGCGGGACTGAACGGCGTTCCGATCCAGCCGGGCCCGGATAGCGATACCAATGCCGGCGAAAACGCCGTGGTACCGCATTTCACCTACGTGCAACGCCTGAGTGACCGGCTGAACGTCGGTCTGACGGTCAACACTCCGTTCGGCCTGAAGACGAAATACGGCTCCGGGTGGATCGGCCGCTACTCCGCCATCGAATCGGAAATCACCACGGTCAATATCAACCCGGTCCTCTCCTTCAAGGTCGACGAACACACCAGCGTCGGTATCGGCATCAGTGCCATGTACGCCAACCTGAAACTGACCAATGCCATCGACGTCGGCCTGAATGCCGCGCTGGCAGAGCAACCGGATCCCTGCCCGGGCGGCTGGAACCCGGGCACCAGCAGCTGTGACGCCATCGCCAAGGTCGATGTCAACGACTGGGGCTTTGGCATGAACTTCGGGGTCCTGCTCGAACCCAGTGACAGCACCCGCTTCGGCATCGCCTACCGCTCCAAGGTCGACCTCGACCTGGACGGAACCCTGAGCTCGAACAATCCGCTGGCAGTTCCCAGCACCTCCAGCAAGGTGCGGGCCTCACTGCCGGATTCCATCCTGCTGAGTGCCTACCATGAGCTGAATCCGCAATGGGCCGTCATGGCGGATGTCATGTGGACGAAGTGGAGCAGCATCGATTCACTCGTCGCCCGTCTCGGGAATGGCACGACCAACACCATTCCGCTGAAGTGGGAGGACTCGACCCGGGTGGCGCTCGGCGCGAGCTTCAAACAGAGCGATTCGCTGATCCTGCGCGGTGGTATTGCCTATGACCAGACGCCGGTACCGGATGCACAGTACCGTCCTGCCGCACTGCCCGATGAAGACCGCAAGTGGATCACTCTGGGCGCCGGGTTCAAACCGTCGAAACAGCTCAGTTTCGATGTGGCCTACGCGCACCTGTTCGTGAAGAAAACGAGCATCAACAGCACGGATGCCTACAGCTCGCTGGCCGCACCGGTCACGGAAGGGTTTCACCGCCTGACCGGCAGCTACGACTCCTCCATCGACATCCTCAGCGCACAGGCCAGCTGGAAATTCTGAACGCGGGCATTTTCCCGGCACAAAAAAAGGAAACCCCGGCTCGTGGGCCGGGGTTTCCTTGCAATTCTTCCTGTGCCTGGCTGTCTAGCCCTTGCGCATCAGGAACATGAACTTGCCGCCTTCTTCGGTGGAAGACAACAGTTCGTTACCGGTCTGCTTGGCAAAGGCCTCGAAGTCCTTCACCGAACCCGGATCGGTAGCAATGATGCGCAGCACCTTGCCGCTGTCCAGGTTGTTCAGGGCCTTCTTCGCACGCAAGATGGGCAAGGGGCAGTTCAGTCCGGTAGCGTCGAGTTCGTCATCAAAATCCGCCATTGCGTCTCTCCTGTAGATTGATATCACTTATTTAACAGACCCGACACCGCGGATCATTTTGATTATCATATTAGAATAGGTGCGATAACTTATGATAACGGACGCCGGAAGGCAAGTCCCCCGTCGGGGGGATGCTCGTAAAAATGTGGGCGCACGGATGAACGTTGTCCGCCGCAGCCAGTCTGATTGCCTAATTACCTGATAGACCTCATATAAATGACGTCAAAGATCCGTCTTCTCTACGGTATTCTGCTCGCTCTGCTGACCGGCGTAGCGCTGGCGCAGAATGATTTCCAGGACCTGCCCAACCTGGGCGATTCCACCGGCCGGATTTACAGTCCGTCACAGGATCGGGCCCTGGGTGCCGCCTTCATGCGCCAGTTGCGCCAGCAGGACATCATCCTCGATGACCCGGAAGCCACGCGCTACCTCTCGGCACTGGGACACAAGCTCACCGTCCACAGCGAAAACCCCGGCTTCGGCTTTACCTTTTTCCTTGTCAACGACCGGAGCATCAACGCCTTCGCCGGTCCCGCCGGCCATATTGGCGTGAACACCGGCCTGGTCATCGCCGCCGAATCGGAAAGCGAACTGGCGGCCGTGCTCGCCCATGAAATCGCGCACGTGACCCAGCGCCACCTGGCCCGTGCCTTCGAGGCATCGGATAAACTCAGCATCCCAACGGCAGCCGCCATCATTGCCGGTATCCTGATCGGCACCCAGAGCGGTCAGGCCGGCGCAGCCACCATCACTGCCGCAACCGCGGCCAGCATGCAATCGCAGATCAACTTCACCCGGGCCAATGAAAAGGAAGCCGATCGCGTCGGAATCCAGACGCTGGCCGATGCCGGCTTTGATCCGAACAGCATGGCGAGCTTCTTCGAGCGACTGCAGAAGAACTCCCGGCTCTACGGTGACCGCCTGCCGGAGTTCCTGAGCACCCACCCGGTCACCACCAACCGTATTGCGGAAGCGGAGAACCGGGCCAGCAGCTACCCGAAAGTCACCGTCGTCGAAAACCCGGACTTCCAGCTGATCCGCGCCAGACTACGCGTGCAGAGTTATGACAACCCGGCCCAGGTACTGGCCGATTTCCAGCGCTATCACGGCAACGACGGCGGCAAGAGTGCGGCGGAGCGGTATGAATACGCCCTGCTGCTGGAAGCCAACGAGAAATACCAGCAGGCCATGAACGTGATCGACGGCCTGTTGCATTCCGATCCTGACCGTCTCGCCTATCGACTGGCCAAGGCGGACATCTTCGGGCACATGCGCAGATACGGCGACGCCATTTCCATCTATAAGGCTACCAACCAGCTGTTCCCCGGGGAACTGGCGGTACTGTTGCCCTACGCATCCACCCTGCTGGCGAACAACCAGCCGGAAGCCGCCTATCACCTGCTGCTCGACGCGAGCAGCTCCAACACGGAAAGTCCGCAACTCAACAAGCTGCTCGCGCAGGCGGCCGGCACCAGCAACAAACCGGCGCAGGCACATACTGCGCTTTCCCGGTATTACTACCTGAACGGATTTACCGACAAGGCCATCGAACAGATGCAGCTCGCCGCCAGGACCCACGGACTGAGTGACTACCAGGCAACCCGGATTCAGGCCCGTCTGAACCAGCTCAGGGAACTGCGCAAAAGCGAAAAAGCGGAGCTGAAAAATTAGAATACTCCAGAATACTAATACAGCAAATACAATAGCTTGACCTTTTCAATAACCGGGTGCTAGGTTTGCATGCACCAACAATAGTTGCCTGTCTTCAAGCACATTCAACCAACCCGGAGTCGAACAAATGAAGAGAAGCTCTGCCATCAGGCTTATATCGACCACCGTTCTGCTGCTGCTTGCCGGATGTTCGTACTTCCACACCAGAACCAGCGAGTCGGCCAGCACCAAGGCCAGCCCGGATGCCATCGCCGCGATCGCCGGCGCCAACGCAGCCATCAGGAACGCAAAGGCCAACGACTGGATCTGGATCAACACGGAGAAATTTGCGAAAGAGGCCCAGGCAGCCGCGGACAAGGGTGACAACGCGGTCGCCATCAAGCTCGCGGACAAGGCGAAGGCCGAGGCTGAAAACGCTATTGCACAATATAACTACGAGAAAGCTCACCCGCGTGGCATGAACGGCATCTAGCCAGATGCAAGCCGAAAGACGACAACATGATTCCAGGAGATGAAACGATGCGGCAAACCGCTTCCAAAATACTGTTCTCAGCCTGCTCTGTTGCAGTAATCACGGGCACCCTGCTCATGACCCCGCTTGTTGCCAGCGCAAAGGATGACCAGTCTGCCATCGAGCAGGGCAAGGCCATCGCCTTCGACCGCAAACTCGGTAATTGCCTGGCATGCCACCAGATCAAGGGCGGAAACCTGCCAGGAAATATTGGCCCACCCCTGGTTGGCATGAAACAGCGTTATCCGGACAAGGCCGCCCTGCGTGCCCAGATCTGGGATCCAACCGTTCGCAACCCAAACACCATCATGCCGCCTTTCGGCCGTCACCACATCCTGACCGAAAAGCAGATTGACAAGGTAGTCGAGTTCGTCGATTCACTCTAATCAGACATTCCAGGAGATACCCCCGTGACCAGCATGAAACGCAGAATTTTCCTCAAAGGAACCCTGGCAACCGGTGCCCTGGGTATTGCTGCCGGCAGCGGCCTGCTCGCACCCCGCGCCGTACTGGCTGCCTGGGCCAAGGAGGCATTCGAAGCCAAGGACCTCAACAGCGCGCTCAACAGCCTGCTGGGCAGTTCCACCCTGTCGGCCAGCGACAAGATCAAGATCAAGGCGCCGGATATCGCCGAGAACGGCGCCGTGGTACCGGTGTCGATCTCAACCGACCTTCCCGGCGTGGAATCGATCAATATCGTGGTAGAGAAGAATCCCACACCGCTGGCCGCCAACTTCGTGCTCGGTCCGGGTGCGCTTGCGGAGGTGTCCACCCGCATCAAGATGGGCAAGAGTTCCAGCGTTCTCGCCGTCATCAAGGCTGGAGGCAAGCTGTACAGCACCGGCAAGGAAGTCAAGGTCACCATCGGCGGCTGTGGCGGCTGATCGCGATCTCTCTGAACTCCAATACCGCAATCGCGTATAAAGAGGATTTACCATGTCCAGCATCAAGATCAGAGCAAGTGCCAAAGACGGCGTCACCACGGTGAAGTGCCTTATCAGCCACCCGATGGAAACCGGTACCCGCAAGAACTCGAAGACCGGCCAGATGATACCGGCCCATTTCATCCAGGAAGTCGTTTGCACACACAACGGCAAGACCGTACTCACGGGGAACTGGGGTACCGCCATTTCCAAGAATCCCTACCTGTCTTTCAAATTCAAGGGCGGCGCCGTTGGCGACAAGATTGGTATCAGCTGGGTCGACAACAAGGGTGAGAAAGACGCAGACGAAACCAAGGTCAGCTGACCTGTGGATCCAAGCCCGACCATGACTACCGAACAGAAGGGGAAACATTCAATGAAAAGACTCCTTACCGCAACCCTGGTATTCGGCCTGTGCTCTGCCTTCATCGCGCCGGTACACGCCTCACCGGAAGATGACCTGAAGGCATTCAGGTCCTATTTCGAGAAGCGCTTCCCGAAAGTACCTTTCAAGGAGTATGGCAACGGGGTATATGCACTCGACGCCGATGCCAGGCAGCAGTGGGAAGAGATCGAAGAGTTCCCGCCCTACGACCTGGCCCTGGAAGAAGGCAAGAAGCTGTTCAACACGCCATTCGCGAACGGCAAGACCTATGCCAGCTGTTTCGAGAACGGGGGTGAAGGCATCGCGAACCGGTACCCGTTCTTCGACAAGACCGCGGGCAAGGTCGTCACCCTGGAGGCTGCGATCAACACCTGCCGTGAATCCAACGGTGAGAAACCGCTGGCCTACAAGAAAGGCGCCCTCGCGGATATTTCCGCATACATGCACTACACCTCGCGCGGCAAGATCATCAACGTGGAGGTTCCCAACGATCCACGTGCACTCGCCATCTACAATGCCGGCAAGAAGGAGTTCTTCGCCAAGCGCGGCCAGCTGAACATGTCCTGTGCGGACTGCCACGTATTCAACGCGGGCAACCGGATTCGCGCCGACCTGCTCAGCCCTGCCCTCGGCCACGTGACCCACTTCCCGGTGTATCGCTCCAAGTGGGGCGAGCTGGGTACCCTGCATCGCCGCTACGGCGGCTGCAACAAGCAGGTTCGCGCCAAGCCGTACAAGGCGCAGGGCCCGGAGTACACCGCCCTGGAATACTTCGAAAGCTACATGAGCAACGGACTGGAAATCAACGGACCTGGGTCCCGCAAGTAATCCGCAAGTTCTCTCCTGCAAAGCCCGGCCACCCGGCCGGGCTTTTTTTTGGTTCCTCCGGTCACGGACATCCACCCGACGCACCGGCACGGCAGTTTTTCCCCCGCAGAATCCAGGAGATACCGGATACTTGCAAATGCTGACCAGAGGTTTAACCTGATTGTGGATACTCCTGAAATAACAAGAACGGCTTGAACATCGCTACCGGTACACGGTTCGAAGAGCGCGCTCACGGATGACGGGAAAACGCGTTATCCTGCAATACGCGTGCTCCGACGATTCCCGGGCGGATTCGACCCGGGCATGACCAATCATCACAACAATCCGGTTCAGCCGGTGCCCGGCCAGGGAGAAGCATAATGACCAATCACACAGCCCCGGGAATGGCCCCGTTCAAAACAGGAATTCTGGGCACAGCCGTCGCCCTCGTACTGGGAACGGGAACGTTTGCGACGCCAACGTCTGCCCAGGCGGAATTGCTCTCCGCAAGCTGGACGGGCCTGCACACCCTGCTGGATTCGAACGGAAACCCGTTAGATAACGTAAGTTTGCCTTACTACTACGACCCCACCTGGGGGTATGGATACCGCACCCAGGTCTCCGGGACCCTTACCTTCGATACCGCCACGGGTACCGGCAGCATGGCTATCGCGCCGTTTCAATGGGGTGCCGGCAACCCGGCATATCCAATGACCTTTCACGATGTCACCCTGCACCGGGTTGGCGACGGCAATGGCGGCCCCGGGCCACTGCTTGATGTCAGCATGCTGTGGGACTGGAACGGAAACTACAATACCGCTGCGGAACTGATCCTGGATGCCTCCGGCTTCTTCGATGCCATCGGGGGTGGCGCCACCATGGGACAGGGCATCGACCAGGCCAGTACCGCCGGCAGCGGGGCCCTGCCTGCCTCAAACGATACAGGTAATGGGGAATTTCCGATCGGTCCCGTACCGCTCGCAACCACCACCTATGACAGTACGTTCCCGCTGAGCGGCGATGGCATCGGCGGTATCCCGATGAGCGGAGGTCCCTTTCCGCAAATGAACCACAACTTCGACATCACGTCCCTGACGGTCGTCGACGTCACGCAAATGCCGGTCCCTCCCACCGTGTGGCTGTTCGGCCCGGGTCTGCTGGGGTTGCTTGGTTGCGCACGCAGGCGCAGAACTGGCAGCGGACAATCCGGAAGTACTACCGCTGATCGAGCGCAGCATGCATGATGACACACCGTTCTGAACGTGCCTCCGTAGAATCGGCCAATTGCATACTTGCGAATCTGGCACAGCGCATGACTGTAACGGGTTGCCGGTTTGACCGGTCGACGCAACACACGCAAAGATGAAAACGTAGCGCTGAATCAGGACTCAGCGGTCG
>CAYUFA010000019.1:0-31001 GCA_964443845.1 uncultured Ectothiorhodospiraceae bacterium | reverse complement strand
ACCGCCGAATCCATCCTCGAGAAACTCGGAAGACTTTCTGAACTTCTATGCGGGACAGCACACTGGAACCTGTCTCATCATTCCACGTGGCAGCGACCGTGGCGGTTTTTGTTTCCGGCAAGGCGCGACGAGCGCGGTGTAGCCGTGGTTACATGAGCGCGCCGCAACACCGCCAGGGGCAGAAATCGCCCGGTCCCAAAGGGTTGCGTCTGAAACCCGGCCCTGCCGTGTTGCCTCGCTTGCCCGTACCTCACGTACCGTGCTGCGCGCTGCGCCCTGGAGGACCGGGTTTCAGCCAGCAACGCGGCTCACGCGGAATGATGAGACAGGTTCTGCTTCGTGTCGAGCAGGGCCTCGACCACCGCCGTCCAGGCGCGTGCCAGGTTTTCCCGGTTGTACCCGCCGCCGCCCAGGGCCAGCAGGCGACCGGCGCAATACTCCCCGGCCAGTTTCTTCAAACGCATCGCCGCGTAACGGTGACTCTCCGCGCTGTAGCGCAGGTGCGTGATGGGATCATCGGCCAGGCTGTCCGCACCGCACTGCAACAGGATGAAATCCGGGGGATACTTTGCCAGCAACCGTTCCACGGCCGGCCAGGCCGCACGGAATTCCGCATCGCCGGCGCGGGGTGGCAGGGGGATGTTCAGCTTGGTACCGCGTGCCGGACCCTTGCCGGTCTCCTCTGCCGCCCCGCTGCCGGGATAGAGGAAACGGCCGTCCTCGTGCAGGTCGGCGAAGACCAGCTGTGGATCGTCCTCGAAGGCATAGAACACCCCGTCACCGTGATGCGCGTCGATATCGACGTAGGCAACGCGCGCCAGCCCGTAGCGTCCGCGCAGGTACTCGATGGCCACGCCGCAGTCATTGAATACGCAGAAACCCGCGGCCACGTCGCGCCGGGCATGGTGCAGGCCGGCAATCGGTACGAAGGCCTGGTCGGTCGTGCCCGCCATGATCTCATCGATAGCGGCCAGTACCGTGCCGACCACGGTCGCAGCCGCTTCGTACACACCGGGAAAGGCCGGGGTATCGCCGTAATCGAGATAGCCGCTACCGGTGCGTGACTGTGCCTCGACGCGCAGGACGTAGTCCGGCGTATGAAAGCGCAACAGGTCGTCGCGCGACGCCTGCACCGGCGTACCCGTACGCACCTTCCGGTCCAGGCCCAGGTCCCGGGCACGCTGCCAGAACGCGCCCATGCGGTCCGGGCCGAACGGGTGCCCCTGCCCGAAGCCGTAGCGGGCCAGTGCCTCACCGACATATACACTGAGAGTCATGCTGTACCGTCATGCCTGCCGTGAATCGACGTCTGCACCCGGCAGGCTACAGGGTGCACCCGTACCGGACAGCCGCCAGGGTATCGCTGAGCCACTGCCGCGACAGGCTGTTCGAGGCCGTTCCGACCGGGCCGGCGCCGTAGCCTGCAGGCCGGACGACAGAGAATACGGGGAATCGGGCGTCATGGGCAATACGCTGCGGCCGGCTACCACCAGGCTGCTCCGGTCGCCGAGGTGGCACGCGCTGCACCGTTCCTGCAACAGGCTCACCGCATCGGGACAGGCGACCGGCAGCCCGACCTGGCTGCTGTCGAACTGCCGGTCCGGTGACACGATGGTGATGTTGCCACCGTCCCCGCCGCTGGCACTGGCCAGCACGCGGCTGTTCGAGAGCACCGCAAACTGCGGATCGACAGCGACATTGCCACTGTTGCCCGGACCGCCGGCCACTGCCGGTATCTGTGCCTGACCGGCCGGACGCGCAGGGATTCCGGTATCCGTCATCTGCCCCCACTGTCGTGCGCGCCACCCGTCACTCACCGCGTTGCGCGGCCGGTGACAAGCTCCGGCTGCTGCCGGTATTGCAGAGCATAGTACAGAACCTCCTGTACCGATGCCGGATGTGCAGCGCTGGCAGCGTGGATGTTTACCCGGCGGCCGGCTTGTGCCATCCCGGTAAATCAGCGACCATTGTGACTGGATCCAGGCGGTTTACAATCCATGAGACGAGCCATTCGAGCAGTCTTTTTCCTGTCGGTGTACGCCTGGCTGTACCAGGCTGGTCCGGCATGGGCCATCGAGCCGGCGGTCGAGTCCTGCATACACGCCAACGAACCTGCCGGCACGGTCATCCAGCGGATCCGCATGCGTTCCACCGACCGCACGGGCTACGACAAGGTGCTCGAGGCGGACACCTACCTCAAGCGCTACCCGGACCACACCGTGCGCCTGCTGACCTACTTCCGGGAACCCGACGACATCTTCACCACGCGCCTGCTGATCATCGAAAAGGCGTCTGCAAACGAGATATACATGTACATGCCCGCGCTGTTCAAGACGCGGCGCATCAATGCCCGGCGCATCGCCTCGTCCATGTACGGCACGGATTTCTCCTACGAAGACATCGAACGCTTTTACGGCATGTTGTCATCCGAACAACCCGTCCGGATCCCGGACGTAGTGATCGATGGCAGACCGGCGTACGCGCTGGAATCCCGGCCGGACGACTCGTCCGGCTCCCTGTATACCCGGGTGGTGTCCTATTTCGACAAGCAGGACTGCGTCATCCGCCGCGTGGATTTCTTCGAGTCCGCGGACAAACTGCGCAAACGGCTGGTCGCCGACGCCGGCAGCATACAGGCCAGCGGCAGGATCTCGCTGCCACGCGAGTTCGTCATGACCGACCTGCGCAACGACACCACGACGCACCTGAGCATTCTGAAGATCAAACTGGGCGATCCGATCGATGATGCCGTGTTCGATCCTGCGCACCTGAAGGATTTTCGTGGCATCAAGTAAGCGGGCGGCAGCGCGGGGCTGGGAAATACTGCCGGCCCTGGTGATTCGCCATGCCCGGCCCCTGCTGGCCGTCGTCTGCGTCTCCCTGGTAGTGTCCGTCCTGCAACTGGTCGATCTGGAGCACGGCACCCTCCGCCTGCACATCGACCCGTCGATCGAGCGCCTGCTGGCGCAGGATGATCCGGCCTACCTGTTCTACAAGTCGGCACGCCGGATGTTCGGCAGCGACGAGGCGATCCTGCTGGTCGTCGAAGGCGACGACGTGTTCAGCAAACCGGTCATGAACATCATCGACCGGGTAACCCGGCGCCTCGAAAAGGTCGACGGCGTGGTGCACGTAACCTCGCTGAGCAATGCGCTTACCGTCATCGGGACCGGGGACGGCATCGATATTGAATCCTGGTCAGACGCCAGACCAGAAACCGCCGCGCAGCAAGCGGACTTTCGCGCGCATATCCTTGCCGACCCGATGTATGCCGGCAGCCTGGTCTCGAAACAGGGCACGACCACCGCCATCCTGGTCGCGCTGGCCGCTACGCCCGGTTACGCCTTCCTTGACCGCATCGACCGGGACATTCGCAAGGTACTGGCCGAGGAGGCACCCGACACGCGCATCTGGCTGACCGGTGCGCCCGAGGTCAACCTCGCGACCACGCACATCCTGCTGAATGACCTGTTTCACATACCGGCCATCGCCATCGTGGTACTGGCGCTCGTCCTCGCTGTGTGTTTCCGCCGTCTCAAGGGCATCCTCGTGCCGCTCGCCACCGTCCTGGTAGCCGGCCTGTGGACCATGGCGA
This sequence comes from uncultured Ectothiorhodospiraceae bacterium, assembly GCA_964443845.1. Classification (GTDB taxonomy): domain Bacteria; phylum Pseudomonadota; class Gammaproteobacteria; order UBA9214; family UBA9214; genus UBA9214. The sequence goes on along the minus strand of CAYUFA010000019.1, from coordinate 27,406 downwards.
CCATCGTTGCGCTCGGTTACTCGCTCAACATCGTGACCGTGCTGGTGCCCTCGCTGCTGCTCATCATCAGCCTGTCCTACGCCATTCACGTGGTGTCCGAGTTCCTGGCCATGGAAAAGGCCGGGCCCCATACCGACGAGCGAGCCAGCGGCGCACTGCGCAGCCTGTTCCTGCCGGTATTCTTTACCGGCCTGACGACGGCGATCGGCTTCCTGTCACTGACACTCAGTCCGCTGGCGGCAATCAGTGAATTCGGCGTGCTGTCGGTGATCGGCATCCTGTATGCCATGCTGGCCACGCTGACCTTCACGCCGGCCCTGCTCACGCAGTTCCGGACCGCCCGGGAAACGGTCCGGGATCCCGCCGGTCGGGAGACCGGGTTTGACCGCTTCACCGCACTCGTCGGGCACTTCATCACGCGCCACCGGCGGGTGATCTTCAGCTGCGCGGGAATCCTGTTCTGCGTGGCACTGGCCGGCATGGCCCGGCTCAGCGTGGGGACGGAATACATTACCAATTTCAGTCCGGACTCCGAGGCCCGGCAGGCATACGACCGGGCCAACGCCCGGCTGGGCGGCGCCAACCAGTTCTATATCGTCATCGACACCGGTAATCGCGACGCGGTCAAGGAGCCGGTCAACCTGCGTGCCATCCGGGACCTGCAGGAATGGCTCGGCAGGCAGCCGGACATCGGCAGCAGCCTGTCACTGGTGGACTACGTGGAAGTCCTCAACCGCGCCTTCCACGACAATGACCCGGCGCGCCTGCAGATCCCGGAAACGAAAGCCCAGGTCGGCCAGTTACTGTTCTTCGGTTCCAGTGACGAACTCGAACAGCTGGTCGACTCGCGCTACCGGATGGCCAATATCCTGGTGCGCACCACTGCGGTCGACTCGACCCACATCACCGCCCTGGTACACAGGATCAACCAGCGGCTGCAGCAGTTGCCCGGCCACCTCAGGGCCACGGTGTCCGGGACCCCGGTGCTGATCGACGAGACGCTCAACGAGGTGATCCGTGGCCAGTTGCAAAGCGTGTTCTCGGCGCTGCTGATCGTGTACCTGGTGCTGGTCGGCATGTTCCTGTCCTTCCGGGTCGGCCTGCTGGCACTGCTGCCGAACATCATACCCATCGTTGTGTACTTCGGTGTCCTCGGGTTTTGCGGCATCAGCCTGAACCCGAGCAACAGCCTGATCGCACCGATGGTGCTGGGCATCGCCATCGACGACACCGTGCACTTCTTCGCACGTTTCAACGAGCTCATGAAAGGCAGGACCGACTCGCAACAGGCCGCCATCGAGACACTCGGGATCGTTGGTCGCCCGGTGACCTTCACCTCGGTCGCCCTGTGCCTGGGATTCCTGGCCCTGACCACGAGTGCACTGAAGATGCAGGAGCAGGTCGGGCTGATGGCGAGTTTCTCGCTCGCCTTTGCCTGGTTTACCGACTTCACGCTGACTCCGGCACTGTGCAGCAACCTGCGTATCGCCACCATCTGGGACGCCCTGACGCTCGACCTGGGCCGGCGCCCGCAGGAGGCAATCCCGCTGTTCCGGGGTTTGTCCAACTTCCAGGCCCGCATCGTGGCACGCATGGCACGCATCCGCGAGGTCGGCGCAGGCACCCGCATCATCGAACTCGGGCAACCCGGCGCGGAAATGTATGCCGTGATCGACGGCCGGCTGCAGGCCTCGATCGAGGGCAGGACCGGCACGGTACTGCTCGACGCGCATACGCGCGGCGACGTGTTCGGCGAGGCCGGCCTGTTCTATGCAACACGCACCGCCAATGTCGACGTCGTCGAGGACGCCCGCCTGCTTTGTATCAGCCAGCACGACCTCGGCATCCTGCGACGCCGCTACCCGCGCATCGCCGCGCGCGTGCTCCACAACCTGAACGAAATCCTCGCCACGCGGCTGGTGAATGCCACCGAGCGACTGCGCCACAAGCCGGCCTGAACCCGTCCGCACCCGCGGGCACCGGGACTCCCTGCCCTTCAGCCGGCCTGCCGCCAGCGTTCCGCGGGTTGGTCCACGGGGCACACATCCGGGTGCTTCAGGATCACCAGTTCCTCGGCGCTGCCCGGGTGGATGGCGACGGTATTGTCGAAATCCGCCCTGGTCGCGCCCATCTTCACCGCCACCGCGAACCCCTGCAGCATCTCGTCGGCGTGGTCGCCGATGAGATGAATGCCGACGACCTGCTGCTCCGTCCCGGCACACACCAGCTTCATCGCCGTACGCGCAGCGTGTCCCGACAGGGCATGCCGCAACGGCGTGAATTCCCTGGAATACACGGTCACCGCGGGGTAACGTTCGCGCGCCTCGGGCTCGGTCCTGCCATTGAAAATCCGGTCGGTGGTCACGTCCACCCATTCGTGGCCCTGGCGGGTATGGAAGGTAACCCGGGGTACCTGCATTCCTGCTCGATTCTGCAACATGATTCAGCTCCTGTGCGTGGTTCCCGGGCATGGAACACATGCCCGTTACTGTCTGCAGGAACGATTATCGGGGCTGTCCAATTATTTATGAATTCATTACTATTGATTGTAATGATTGTATTTTCCTATCGATGCGTACGCCTCCCCGGTTTGCACGGTGTGCGCGGACGGGGTCGGCAGGGACAGGATGCGCACGCCGTGCGCCGCGGCGCGCAGCGCGGAACGGCACTCAGTGGCCGGGCGGGATGGCGATCTCCACCCGGGCAGGCATGCCGGCGTCCGGCGGCGTCGCGCCCGGGTCGAAGGAAAAGGCCAGCGCAAACCGGCCGCTGGAGTCCGGCTCCGCACCAACCTGTTCCAGCTTGCCGGGGAAGCGGGTCCCGTTGATGATCACCGTGGCTGCATGTCCGGGCTGCAGGCCGCCCAGCAACGCGCCGGGCAGCTGCACGCGGGCGTACATGGGCCGGTTCTGCACCAGCGAGACCAGCGGTGTGGCCTGCTGCGTGTTGACCACGGTCATGCCGGCCGCCACCGGGACCTCCGTCACGATGCCGGGGAACGGGGCCGTCACGGTGCTGTATTCGAGCTGCAGTTTTGCGGTATCGCGCACCGCCACCGCGCTGGTGTAGTCGGACTCCGCCGCCGCCGCGGCGATCTCCTCCAGCTGCAGGTCATGCTCGGCAATCACCCGGCGGTCATACAGCTCGCGGGTCCGCTGCAGCTGCCGGCGCGCCTCGTCCCGCTGCAGAGCCTGCTTGTGCACCTGTGCCTGCGCCTCCCGCACGGCGATGGTGAACGGGCGCTGGTCCAGTTCGAGCAGCACCTGTCCCGCCTGCACCCGCTGGCCGGGATGGACCGTGATCCTGCGGATCACACCCGATACCGGCGTGCTGAGCACGGCGCGTTGCGACCAGTCGAGCACGGCCGGAAATTCCTCCGCCAGTGCCGGGGCCGTCAGCAGGCAGAGCAGGAGGGTCAGCAACAACGGTCTATTCATGGTGGTGATCCCCGGGGGACGTGGAGGACAGGCCGGACAGGAACGGGGAATACGGGCCACCGGTCAGTACCGCCAGCCGGGCCCGGTCCAGCGCGAGTCCGAATTCGTTCTGCGCGCGCAGCAGTTCCGACTGCGACTGGCCGACCAGCGCATCGCCGAAGTCGGTCTTCAGTTCCATTTCGTATTCGGCCTGGGCACGGTCGAAATTCAGCTGGCGTGACTCGGCAAACACCTTCACCTGCTCGCGCTGGGTCTGCAGGGTCTGGATGTCGAGCCAGATCTCCAGCACCCGCTGGCGCACGTCATATTCCTGCTGGCGCAGCTGCGCCGTGAGTGCATCGAAATCAGCCCGGGCGCGCGCTATCCCGGCATCGGTGCGCTTGTCATACAGCGGAATTTCCAGCCGCAGTTCGGCTTCGAGGGGATTGCGCGACCCGATTTCCCGCTGGTTGGCCGCGGCTGCCAGCGAACCGGTCAGCACCGGCCGGCCGCTGGTACGCTCGGCCTGCATCTGCAGACGGGCCGCCTCCAGGTCGGCGCGCAGCGCCTGCACCTCCGGGTCATGCCCCAGCGCAGCCGCCACCAGCGCCTCCGCGCCGGGCAGGGGCCGGTCATTGGAAGCCAGGTCCGGGCGCACCAGGCTGGACGGCAACAGGTCCGGCTGGTCGAGCAACAGTGCCAGCACGGCGCGCGTGCTGCGCTGGCGCGCCTGTGCGCGGCTGCGTTTCATGCGGGTCTTCTGGTAGGCGTTTTCCAGCTGCAACAGGTCCGCGTCGGAGAGTTGGCCCAGTTCGTGGCGGTCACGGCCACGATCGGCCGCGACGTAGGAAACCGCCATCGACTCGTTGTCGCGAGCGTATTCGAGATCGGCCAGCAGCACATCGAAGAAGGCCTGCATGACCGCGACGCGATGGCGCAGGCGCGTGGCCTCGGCACGCAGGCGTCCGCCCTCGACGGAACTGGCCGCGGCCGCCTCGAGTGCACGGGTATGACCGAAGTCGTACAACCGCTTGCGCGCGTAGAGCGTGGCACGGGAATCGTTGCGGCTCTGATCCGTTGCCGTGGCCGATGGCTCGATGGCGCGGGCCTCCAGCGCGGCCCCGAGTTCGACGTCGTCCTGCGCCCGTACCTGCTGCGCGACGGCCTCGAGCCGGGCCAGGCGCGCCTCGTCCAGGGCGACCGAGGGATACTCATCACCGGCCTGCAGCGCCGCCTCCAGGGTCAATGGATCCGGCAGCGCCGCGGCCACCGGCCGGGCGGCGGCCAGCAGTACCACGGCCAGCACCGCACCCCAGGCGTCCCGGTAACGCCGGGACAACCTCATTCGCCAGCCTGCGCACGGCGTTCACGCTTGTAGCGTGTGAAGTTCTCGTCCCGGTAATGACCATCGGCGACGTATTCGCCCAGCCACAGGAATTCCTGCTTGTCACTGGTGGGCCCGGTGTAACGCGCCACCAGCTTGCCGTCGAGGTCGATGAAGGCGAACACCGGTGTGGCACGCACGTGAAACTGGCGGAAGGCAAAATCCTTCTGCGTGGTGGGCCGGCCCTGGAAGTCGGTGATCTCGAGATCCCCGTTGATGTCCACGCTGAAGATGCGGAAATGGGCCCGGAAATACTTCTGCACGTCGGGCTGGTTGAGGATGGTCGTCTTCATACGGTAGCAGAACGGGCAACCATCCTGCTCGAAGAAAATCATCACTCCCTGCTTGTGTTCTTTCCGTGCCTGCGCGAGTTCGTCACGGAAATCACCGAAGGTCTCCTGGAAGAAGTAGGTGGCGGGATCACGCGGCACGGATGCTGCCTGCGCCACGCTGACGTACAGTGCAACACACAACATCCAGGCAAACCGCTTCATACCCCACCCCCTGACACCAGCCTGCAGTCCGGTTCAACCTGCCGCAATCTACGATCCGGTGGACGACGCGTCAAGGAACCCCGTCACGGCGTGACCGTCGTCCGGTCACGCCGTCCTGCAGATTCGGACCATGGACGGTGCCCACGGTTCAGGGAATTTCCACCCTGCGCGGCGTGCAGGATCCCCGGCGGCGGGCCCGCACCCGGCACCACCTGCACCGCTACTGTTTCACACCGCAGGACGAGTCCATGTCGAAACCCACCTTCACGTCCAGCGTCTTGCCGGTATCGTCATCCTTGTCCTGCAGGCCGGTACCGGTCATGGTGCCGACCAGCCTGCGGTGACCGGGATCGGCATCGTGCGTGGTCAGTGTCATCGTGCCCGGTCCGCGAAACTCGCGCTGGGTCACCATGCCATCCTGCCCCGTCTTGCGGAAGGTCACCTCGATGTAGTCCAGCCGGAAGTCGCCCGTCGCACCGGTTGCCACCGGCCCTTTCGACATATTGGTGACCCACACCTCGTCGAAATCCTTGCCGCCCGGCATCGACAGCATGAAATTCGCCCACATCTGCGGATTGCACAGCCCCCGCAGGCCGGTCAGTTCCTCACCCTTGTGACCCGTGAACGTGCCGGTAATGGCGCCGCTGGTCTGGACCGTGACCGTGCGAACCACCGGTGCCAGCACGCCGAGCGGGGGACCATACGGGCCCAGTTCGACCTTCTGCTCCGACTCGTCACCTCCCGACGGCGCGTTGCTCTTGCCGCACCCGGCAAGCACGGCACAACACAACAGGATTGCATAGACAGGTTTCATGGCTTTCCTCCTCCTGGACACGGGTTTTGTGGCAGCTGCACACGGGTGGGTCGCACCCGCCAGCCGGATTGCCGCATCGTACCGGGCCGCGCACCGGGCCACCAGCATCCCACCCGGTTCCTGGATTTCCATGGGGCCATATTACCGGCGCTCAGCGCCGGCACCGGGCAGGAGTGTCGGCATCGGGTCGTAGCGTGGCGCCGCTGCCGGGATGGCCGGCCGGTGGTTCCGGGTAGCGCGCCCGTTGCGCAGGGGTGCCCGTGCTACTCTCCCGCCGGCACGCCCGTGCCGCTGCCGGGCACGGATGTCAGGCAGCGGCCTTCTGGCTGCCCGCGGGCAGGACCGTTACAATCGCGCTGGCAACCGACTCACCGGCTGCAGCAACCCGGCGGGTCACGCGCCCGCCCGCATCCAACCGAGCGGACCGTGTCCATGACCAGCGAACCAGCAAACGAGAATCTCAGGGATTTCCGGCCCGCCCCGGCCAATATCGTCATTTTCGGCGCGACCGGCGACCTGACCAAGCGCAAGCTCCTGCCGGCGCTGGCACGCATGTTCCGCTACGGCCTGGTGCACCCGGAGAGCCGCATCATTGGTGTGGCGCGCGACATCGCCGAGGCGGACTGGCTGGAACTCATCCGCGACTCGCTACACACCTACGCACCGGAGCTGGAATACAGCACGGAGGAATGGCAGGCACTCGCAGCGCGCCTGCGTATGGTGCAGGGGGACCTGTCCGCCGATGATACCTACACCCGCCTGGCCGCGGCGCTCGACACCCGGGAGGGCCACTGCAACGCGATGTTCTATCTCGCCATTCCGCCGGAATGGTATGTGCGCGTGGCGCAGGCACTGGGCACCGCGAATCTCGCCTGTGAGGAATGCGGCTACCGGCGCATCGTGATCGAGAAACCATTCGGGCTCGACTACGATTCCGCCATCGCCCTCAACAAGGCGCTGCAGAACGTGTTCCGGGAGGAACAGATCTTTCGAATCGACCACTACCTCGGCAAGGAAAGCGTGCAGAACCTGTTCGTGTTCCGCTTCGGCAACAGCATCCTGGAACCGCTGTGGAACCGTAATTACATCGATCACGTGCAGATCTCCGTGACCGAGACCCTGGGCATCGAATACCGGGCGGCCTACTACGAGCACGCCGGTGCCCTGCGCGACATGATCCAGAGCCACATGATGCAGGTCATGACCCTGGTGGCCATGGAGCCGCCGGGCGACTATACCGCCAACGCGGTGCGCGACGAGAAGGTGAAGGTACTGCGCTCGCTGCGCGTCACGCCGCCGTCCGAGGTGGATCGCCTGACCGTGGCCGCGCAGTACGGCGCCGGCGAGATCGGCGGTGAACCGGTACCCGCCTATTGCCGCGAGCCAGGCGTCGCCGCCGACTCGGTGGTCGAGACCTTCGCCGCCCTGCGCCTGTACGTGGACAACTGGCGCTGGCAGGGGGTACCGTTCGTCCTCTGGTACGGCAAGCGCCTGCACAAACGCGCCTCGGAGATCGTGATCCGCTTCCGCCAGCCACCGCACAACCTGTTCGATCCCTCCGGCGCGCCGCCGGTGGCGGACGCACTGGTGTTCCGCCTGCAACCCAACGAAGGCATGTTCCTGCGCATGAACGCCAAGCAGCCGGGCCTGACCACGCGTATGCACCGGCTGGTGTTGCGCGGGCCCTATGCCTCGGACACCGACCTGCGCTTCGAGGCCTACGAGATCCTGCTCAACGACGCGTTGCTGGGTGATGCCACGCTGTTCTCGCGCGCCGACGAGATCGAGGAATCGTGGCTGAAACTGGCACCGATCCTGGATGCCTGGGGCAAGCGCTTCTCCATCAACCGCTACCGGGCCGGCACCTGGGACGTACCCGGCGTGGACGAGCTGTTCCGCGGCTGCGTCGGTGGCTGGCACAAGCCGACCTGAGTACCCGGGTGCGCACGGCGCACCCTGTCATGCACCCGCAGGGGCCTGCCTGCAGGCGAAATATCCGCAACAAGGACGCGTTGCGCCACCGGGCGGCCGCGAAAATTTCACCTCGCGCTTGACCCCGGTGGTTCTCATCGCTCGTCCGACTGTGTTTGAATGGCTGTTTTACTCAACCCTGCAGGATGCCGACACCGTGAACATCGCGACCATTCCGACGCAACCCTTCACCGACCAGCGCCCGGGCACGTCCGGGCTGCGCAAGAAAGTCCGGGTCTTCCAGACACCGCACTACCTGGAAAACTTCGTGCAGGCGATATTCGACACCCGCCCCGACCTTGCCGGCGGCACGCTGGTACTGGGCGGTGACGGCCGCTACTACAATCGCCACGCGGTCCAGGTGATCCTGCGCATGGCGGCCGCCAACGGTGTGGGCCGCGTGCTGGTTGGCCAGGGCGGGCTGCTGTCCACGCCGGCCGCGTCCTGCGTGATCCGCACCCACCAGGCCAACGGCGGCGTCATCCTCTCCGCCAGCCACAATCCCGGCGGGCCGGATGAGGATTTCGGCATCAAGTACAACACCGCCAACGGCGGCCCGGCCCCGGAGGGCGTCACCGAGGCCATCTACGCGCGCACCCGTGAAATCGAGCAATACCGCATCCTCGATACGCCGGACATCGACCTGGACCGCCCCGGCCCCGTGACGCTCGGCGACACCCGCATCGAGGTGATCGACCCGGTGGCCGACTACGCCGCACTGATGCAGCAGCTGTTCGACTTCGAGCGCATCCGTGCCCTGCTGACGAATGGCACGTTCCGCATGCGCTTCGACGCCATGCACGCCATCACCGGACCCTATGCCACGCGCCTCCTTGAAGACATGCTGGGTGCGCCGCGCGGCAGCGTGCTGAACGGGGTTCCCAGGGAAGACTTCGGGGGTGGCCATCCCGACCCGAACCTCGTGCACGCGCACGAGGTCGTGGCGCTCAGCACCGGTCCGGATGGCGTGGACTTCGCCGCGGCCTCCGATGGCGACGGCGACCGCAACATGATCCTGGGCCGCGACTTTTTCGTCACGCCCAGCGACAGCCTCGCGGTACTGGCCGCCAACGCCCGGCTGATCAGGGGCTACGCCGGCGGCATCCGGGGCGTGGCGCGCTCGATGCCGACCAGCCAGGCGGTCGACCGCGTCGCGGCACAACTCGGGCTGGACTGCTACGAGACGCCGACCGGCTGGAAATTCTTCGGCAACCTGCTGGACGCCGGCCGCATCACGCTGTGCGGTGAAGAGAGTTTCGGCACCGGTTCCGACCATATCCGCGAGAAGGACGGCCTGTGGGCGGTGCTGTGCTGGCTCAACCTGCTGGCGGTGAAACAGGCCTCCGTCGCCGACATCGTGCGTGCACACTGGCGGCAGTTCGGACGCAACTACTACACCCGCTATGACTACGAGGGCATCGATACGGACGCCGCCAACGGCCTGATGCAGCACCTGCAGGACCGGCTTCCCGATCTGGCCGGTACCGTGCTGGACGGCCGCACGGTCGACTACGCCGACAACTTCGCCTACACGGACCCGGTGGACGGCAGCGTCTCGAAAAACCAGGGCATCCGTATCGGCTTCACGGATGGCGCACGTATCGTCTACCGCCTGTCCGGCACCGGCACCGCCGGCGCCACGCTGCGCATGTACCTGGAGGCCTACGAACCCGATCCCGCCCGGCTGGAGCGCGCGACGGCGGAGGTGATGCAGCCGCTGGTCGCGCTGGCGACACAGCTGGCCGAAATCGAGGCGCGCACGGGCCGCAGCACACCGACCGTGATCACCTGATACGCCGCCCGGGCCGCACCCGTGTAGCGCCCGGCGAACCAGGTTTCCGGGGGGCATGCCGCGGTGCGGCTCCCCTTGCCAGGATGGCATGGCTCATGGCGGTCTCCGCGCCCCCCCCCGGACTGCGCCCATACTGGCCTGAAACTTGCGTTCTTGTACGGCTGGGGCAGGGACAGTCCCGTTGGCGGCCCCGGGCACACCCCGCGCGCACCAAGATCAGGCATCGACGCCCCAACATGGATCATTGGAGGACACAGCCCGCCTGGAACGCCGGTCATGAGAGCCACACAGAACATCTTCCGGGAGCGCAGACAGTACAACAAGTGGGTGGGCAACCAGACGCTGGAGGACTATGCGCTGCGCTTTACCGCCACCCGCTCACGCCGCTGGTCGATCGAGCACGTGGCGAAGACCGCGCTCGGCGCCACGGCCTTCATGGCGCTGGAGGCCATTGCCGCGGCGGTCACCCTGCAATACGGCTTCGCCAACACGCTCTGGGCCATGCTGACCGTATCGCTGGTGATCTTCCTCACCGGCCTGCCGATCAGCTATTACGCGGCGAAGTACGGCCTGGATATCGACCTGCTGACGCGCAGCGCCGGTTTCGGCTACCTCGGGTCCACGATGACCTCCCTGATCTATGCCTCCTTCACCTTCATCTTCTTTGCGATTGAGGCTGCCATCCTGGCGTCCGCGCTGCAGGCCATGCTCGGCGTACCGATCGCCATCGGCTACGTCATCTGTGCGATCGCCGTCATCCCCGTCGTCACGCACGGCATCTCCGCCATCAGTCGCTTCCAGATCGGCACCCAGAACCTGTGGCTGGTACTGCAGATCGCGGCGCTGGTGACTGCCTTTGCATTCGAGCTCGACCGCGTAGATGACTGGACCCGTTACGCCCCGGCGGGCGTCCCGGGCGCTAACCGCTTCGATCTCGCGTTATTCGGGGCGGCCGCCTCCATCTTCTTCGCAATGGTCGCGCAGATCGGCGAGCAGGTGGACTACCTCCGTTTCATGCCCGAGTTGACCCGGCATAATCGCTGGAGGTGGTGGACCTGGCTGGTACTGGCGGGTCCCGGCTGGATCCTGATCGGCATCGTCAAGATGCTGCTCGGTTCCTTCCTTGCCTTCATCGCGGTGTCCGCGCACGCCGGCTTCGAGCAGGCGACCGACCCGACTTACATGTACCAACTGGCATTCAACTACGTGACCGGCTCGCCGACGTTCTCGCTGTATCTGGCCGGCGCCATGGTCGTGATCTCGCAGATGAAGATCAATGTCACCAATGCCTACGCCGGCTCGATTGCCTGGTCGAATTTCTTTTCCCGGCTGACGCACAGCCACCCGGGACGCGTGGTATGGCTGGTTTTCAACGTGGTCATCGCCCTGCTGCTGATGGAACTCGGTATTTACCGCGCGCTGGAGTCGATTCTGGGCGTGTTTGCCATCATTGCCGTAAGCTGGCTGGCCTCGCTGGCCGCCGACCTGATGATCAACAAGCCGCTGGGCCTGAGCCCCGGCAACGGCGAGTTCAAGCGCGCCCACCTGTACGACGTCAACCCGGTCGGCGCAGGTTCGATGATTCTCGCATCGGTCACCGGCATCGTCTGTCACCTGGGCACCTTCGGCGAGGTGGCAGCCAGCCTCGCGCATTTCATCAGCCTGTGCATGTGCTTCGTCCTGATGCCGCTGCTGGCGTGGCTCACGCGCAGCCGCTACTACCTGGCCAGACAGTCGCCCGAACTCATCGCCGATCATGCGGCCACGGCGGATGGCATACACCCCACACGCACCTGCTGTATCTGCGAGAACGAGTTCGAACTGCCGGATATGAGCCACTGTCCGGCATACCAGGGCGCCATCTGTTCGCTGTGCTGTTCGCTGGATGCACGCTGCCTCGACAGTTGCAAAGACGGCGCACGCATCGGCGAGCAGGCCCGGCATTTCCTCGGTCGCTTCCTGCCGCCGCGCACACTGGCGCTGGTCGACTCCCGCAGCGGACATTTCCTGGTGATCTTCGTCACCATCAACCTGTTGATCGCCGCCCTGCTGGCGCTGGTGTATACGCACATGATGCCGGCGAATGCGGCCCAGGTCGACATGCTGCGACATACCATGTGGACGCTGTTCTTCACCCTGATGATCATGTTCGGCGTGATCTCATGGCTGTTCCTGCTGGCACACGAAAGCCGCGAGGTGGCGCAGCTGGAATCAAACCGGCAGACCCGGCGCCTGATCGAGGAAATCGAGGCCCACAAGGCCACCGACCGCTCGCTGCAGGAGGCCAAGGATCTCGCCGAGCGTGCCAACAGCGCCAAGACCCGCTACCTCACCGGCATCAGCCACGAACTGCGCAGTCCGCTGCACTCCATCCTTGGCTACGCTCAACTGCTGCTGCAGCGCGCGGACATCCCGCCCGATTGTCAGAAGGGCCTGCGCATCATGCGCCGCAACGGTGAATACCTGACCGACCTGATCGAGGGACTGCTGGACATATCCCGGATCGAGGCCGGGCGGCTCGACATCTACCGTAACAAGGTGCGCTTCGTGGAGCTGCTCGACCAGATGGCCGAGATGTTCTCCAGACAGGCGGATTCCAAGGGTATTGCCTTCCGTTACATCCAGCCTGACAGGCTGCCACGCCAGGTGATCGGCGACGAGAAACGGCTGCGCCAGATACTCATCAACCTGCTCTCCAACGCCATCAAATACACCGTCGAGGGCCAGATCGAACTGGAGGTCACCTACCGCAACCAGGTTGCGGAGTTCATCGTGCGCGATACCGGCGTCGGCATTCACCTGGACGATATCAAGCGCATCCTCGATCCGTTCGAGCGGGTGCGTAACGAACGGGTTCCCAACGTCACCGGCACCGGGCTTGGCCTGACGATCGTGCGGCTGCTCACCGAGATCATGGGCGGGGAATTGCACATCGAGAGCAAGCCCGGCGTCGGCAGCAGTTTTCGCGTGTCACTGCTGCTGTCACGCGATGACAGCCAGCTGGAGTCGGAGCTGCAGGGCAGCAATGTGAGCGGCTACCGCGGCGAACGCCTGACCATCATGGTGGTCGACGACGAACCGGTTCATCGTGGCCTGCTGTCCGACATCCTGGTGCCGCTGGGGTTTGTCACGCTGGAGGCCAAGGACGCGGTCGGTTGCCTGGACATCCTCGGCCACACCCGTGTAGACCTGTTCCTGCTGGACGTGACCATGCACGGCATGAACGGCATGGAGCTGGCGGCTGCGCTGCGCGAGCGCGGCATCACGGCGCCGATCGTGATGATTTCCGCCGACGCCTACGAGCGGCACCGCACGCCCAGCGACGCCCTGCCGCACAGCGCATATCTCGTCAAACCGATCAGTAACCAGGCACTGCTCAATACCATCAACAACCTGCTCGGTATCGAATGGCTCTACGACAACGCGCTGCTGCACTCCGGTGGCAAAGTGCCGCCGTCGGGACCGGCGGCGGTGCCGGACCACCAACTGGTCCGCGAACTGGCAAGTTACGCTGAAAACGGTTATTACAAGGGCGTGAGAAAAACACTCAACGACATTACGGCTGCGGATCTGCTGCAACCGGACCAGTTGCAGGAAATCGAGCAGCTGGTGGAGAATTTCCGCTTCGGTCATCTGGTGACATATCTGCAACCCGGGGCCCAGCAATAATGGACAGGCTCACCCACACGGTTCTGGTCGTGGATGATGCGCCCGACTCGCTGAGCCTGATCAACGATACCCTGGAACAGGCCGGTGTCGATACACTCATCGCGCTGGAAGGCAGACAGGCACTGACCATCGCGCGCAAGCTGAAGCCGGACATGGTGCTGCTCGATGCACTGATGCCCGGCATGGACGGCTTCGAGACCTGCCGCCTGCTGAAGGCAGATCCGCAACTGTCGTCCATACCGGTGATCTTCATGACCGGGCTGAACGACACGGAGAGCATGCTCAAGGGCCTGGAAGCCGGCGGCGTCGACTACCTGGTGAAGCCGGTCAACCCGGTCGAGCTGCTGGCGCGCATGAAGGTGCACCTGAAGAACGCCCGGCTCACACACAGCGCCCGGCAGGCACTGGACAGCATCGGCCAGAACATCTTCACCGTGAACGCTTCCGGCGAGCTGCTCTGGGCCACGCCGCACACCTACGCACTGTTCGCCAAGGCCAGGGCAGACGCGCAGTGGCTGCAGTCGGTGCTGGCGCCGCAGATCAAGCGCTGGTTCGCCCACCAGCCTACCGCAGGCCAGCCGTTCACCTGCAGCGGTGATGATGTCATGCTGAAAATCGTGTTGCTCGAGAGGCGGCCGAACGGCGAATATCTGCTGCGCGTGACCAGCGAGGAAACGCTATCCGGCGAGGAGCGCCTGCGCCGCACTCTGAATCTCACGGCACGCGAGGCGGAGGTGCTTTACTGGCTGGCGAACGGCAAGACCAACAAGGATATTTCCCAGATCCTCGGCATTGCCGTGCGCACGGTCAACAAGCACCTGGAACAGGTCTTTCCCAAGCTCGGCGTGGAAAACCGTACCAGCGCCGCCGGGATTGCCATTCGCATCCTCAACTAGCCGGATTTCGACGCCCCGCGCCATTCGTGCCACAGCACCGCGGCGGTCGCAGCGACCAGCGCCAGCAGGCAAGCGAGGGCGGTACCGGGATCGGCGACCAGTTCGTGTCCCGGGTGCCCGGGATGGGCACCTGCCAGCAGCGGGAACAGGCCCGCGGCGACGCCACAAAAACGAACGCAGCTCATGATTTTCATAACGATGGCCCTCCGGTGTGCACGCAGTCAGTACCCGGCGGCAGGCGCGGCCGCGTGCCTGCCGCCGAGCATACCTTCTGCAACAAGAAAGTCGATGATGTCGGACAGTCCCTCGCCCGATTTGAGATTGGTGAAGACGAACGGCTTGTCGCCGCGCATCCTGGCTGCATCCCTGCGCATCACCTCCAGGGACGCGCCGACCATCGCCGCCAGGTCGATCTTGTTGATCACCAGCAGATCGGAACGGGTGATGCCGGGCCCGCCCTTGCGCGGAATCTTGTCCCCGGCCGCCACATCGATCACGTAGATTGTCAGATCCGACAGCTCGGGACTGAACGTGGCGCTGAGATTATCGCCGCCGCTTTCCACGAATACCACGTCGAGTTCACCGTGGCGTTGGCGCAGTTCCTCGATTGCCGCCAGATTCATCGACGCATCTTCGCGAATCGCCGTGTGCGGACAGCCGCCGGTTTCCACACCGATGATGCGGTCCGCTGCCAGCGCCTCGTGGTGCGTGAGAAAATCGGCGTCCTCGCGCGTGTAGATGTCGTTGGTGACCACTGCGATCTCGTAGGAGTTGCGCAGCGTGGTGCACAATGCGCGTAACAACGCCGTCTTGCCGGACCCGACCGGGCCGCCGACACCGACACGCAGGGTTTGTTTTCCGGGTTGCTGATTCATACGCCTGCCTCGATCAGGAACGGAACAGCCGGCTGTACTGCGTTTCATGAAACGTACTCGCCAGGGCCAGGGCCGGGAGGGCACCACCAATGTCTTCGTCGGCCAGCGCCTGCGCCAGGTCAATGGCGCCGGGCACGTCCTGCTGCAGGTTCCCCAGCATCACCTGCGCCCGGGTCTGTCCCAGTGGCACCAGCTTGGTCGCGGCGGCAACCTGGTTCTCCAGCCAGGACCAGCACAGCGCCAGCGCGCAGCTCCGCTGCGCGATGCCCCAGTGCCAGGCGGCGCTGCAGAATGCCGTCACGAAGCAGGCCTCTTCGAGCGCCGGCGTCTGCACACCGAGTGCGGGCAGCAGACGTTGCAGCGCCTGTCCCATCGCCGCATCGGTCAAGCGCAGCTCGCGGGTCTCGCGGCAGGCAAGCAGGTAACGGTTCCAGTAGCCGAGCGCACCGCTGT
The DNA here is from genome assembly GCA_964443845.1 of uncultured Ectothiorhodospiraceae bacterium. GTDB lineage: Bacteria > Pseudomonadota > Gammaproteobacteria > UBA9214 > UBA9214 > UBA9214. The sequence continues at coordinate 11,642 of CAYUFA010000019.1, read as the reverse complement.
CGCACCGCTCCAGGGCCGGATAGATCCGGAACAGGATGGCGAGGTCGACACGGGCGATGGACTGGCGGAGCTGCAGCCGCAGCCAGTCTTCGCAGTCCGCGGCATCCCCCAGCCAGCCCGCGTCGATGGCGGATTCCAGGCCCTGTGAATAGGCGAACCCGCCCACCGGGAGGCTGACGCTGCCCAGCTGCAGCAGGCGCAGCAGCGCCGCCTCAGTGATGATGGTGGCCATGGGCGTAGGCGCCGGATTCCGGAATGAACTCGGCCCGCTCCCGGCGAACCTGCAAACCCAGCAGCTGCAACATCTCCTCCAGCACGTGATCCTGCGCGATCCGCAGCCAGCGCTCGCCGATCTGGATCTTCACGTGCCGGTTACCGAGGTGGTAGCAGGCCCGGCTGAAGGTCTCCCAGTCGTCGCAACTGGCGGTCGCGACCGCCTCGGCGGCGGCCTCGACAAGCACGGTCTTGCCGCAGCGGCTGCGCAGGTATTCACCCACCTGCAGCGGCTTGCCACGTTCCAGGAAAATCCGGATCTCGTCCCCTTCCGCGGACACGATACGCAACCGGCCCTTCTCCCGTTGCTGGTGGTCCAGCACCAGGTGGACATCGGGATGGATGGCGTTCGTGGTGCCGAGTCGCTCGTAGATTTCCAGCATGTCCGTACTCCGCGCTCAAAACAGGTTGTAGAGCTGGGCCAGCGGCAGGACGGAGGCGGGCTCGCAGGTAAGCAACTCGCCGTTGGCGCGCACTTCGTAGGTCTGCGGATCGACCTCGATGCGCGGTGTCCAGTCGTTCAGCCGCATATCCTGTTTGCGTAGACTACGCGTGTCCCGGCAGGACACCAGCTTGCGCTGCAGACCGAGCGCAGTGGCCACGCCGTCCTCGATCGCGGCCCGGCAGGCGAAGGACACGGCGGTATGGTGCGGCACCAGGCCGAAGGCGCCGAACATCGGGCGGTAATGGACAGGCTGAGGTGTCGGAATGGATGCGTTGGGATCACCCATCGGGGCGGCGGCAATCATGCCACCCTTGATGATCAGCGAGGGCTTGACGCCGAAGAAGGCCGGCTTCCACAACACCAGGTCAGCCAGCTTGCCGACCTCGATCGAGCCTACCTCGTGCGCGATGCCGTGCGTGATGGCCGGATTGATCGTGTACTTCGCGAGATAGCGACGAACCCGGAAATTATCCGCTCGGTCGCTGTCTCCAGCCAGGCTGCCCCGCTGGACCCGCATCTTGTGCGCCGTCTGCCAGGTACGGCAGACCACCTCCCCGACACGACCCATTGCCTGGGAATCGGAGGCGATCATGCTGAAGGCTCCCAGATCATGCAGAATGTCCTCGGCGGCGATGGTCTCCTTGCGGATACGTGAATCCGCGAACGCCACGTCCTCCGGTATGCCGGCATCCAGGTGGTGGCACACCATCAGCATATCGAGGTGTTCATCCACGGTGTTCACCGTGTAGGGCCGGGTCGGGTTGGTCGAAGACGGCAGCACATTGGCTTCGGCGCACGCCTTGATGATGTCCGGTGCGTGTCCGCCACCTGCACCTTCCGTGTGGTAGGTGTGAATGGTGCGGCCCTTGAATGCATTCAGGGTATCGTCGACGAAGCCCGACTCGTTCAGCGTGTCGGTATGGATCGCGACCTGGGCGTCGTACTGGTCCGCCACGGTCAGGCAGTTATTGATTGCCGCGGGCGTGGTGCCCCAGTCCTCGTGCAGCTTCAGCCCGCAGGCACCTGCCAGCAACTGTTCCTCGAGCGGCAACGGCTGGCTGGCGTTCCCCTTGCCGAGGAAACCGAAATTCATCGGCATTGCGTCGGTGGCCTGCAGCATCTTGCCGATGTTCCACGGCCCGGGTGTACAGGTCGTGGCGTTGGTCCCGGTAGCCGGCCCGGTACCCCCGCCGATCATGGTGGTGATACCGGACATCAGCGCCTCTTCGACCTGCTGGGGGCAGATGAAATGAATGTGCGCATCAATGCCGCCCGCGGTGAGAAGCGAACCCTCTCCGGCAATCACCTCCGTGCCCGGACCGATGATGATATCGACACCATCCTGCACGTCCGGGTTGCCTGCCTTGCCGATCGCGGCGATACGCCCCTGCCTGACGGCCACGTCTGCCTTGACGATCCCCCAGTAGTCGACGATCAGGGCGTTGGTGATCACAACGTCCACGGCCCGGTCACTGCCGAACTGGCTTTGTCCCATGCCGTCGCGGATCACCTTGCCCCCGCCGAACTTCACCTCGTCTCCGTACCGGGTAAGGTCCTTTTCCACCTCTATCCACAGCGCAGTGTCCGCCAGCCGCACGCGGTCGCCTGTCGTCGGCCCGAACATTTGTGCATAACTGCTCCGGTCCAGCCGGCTCATGGCTCACCTGCCTGCTGATCGAGCGGTCCCATGACGGCGCCCCGGAAACCGTAGACCTCGCGTGTGCCGGCATAGGCGACCAGTTCGACGTCCCGGCCCTGTCCGGGTTCGAACCGCACGGCAGTCCCGGATGCGATGTTCAGGTGAAACCCCCGCGCCAGCGCCCGCTCGAACGCCAGCGCGGGATTAACCTCGTAGAAGTGGTAATGCGAACCGACCTGCACCGGCCGGTCGCCGGTGTTGACGACGTGTAACTGCACGGTTTCCCGGCCCGCGTTCAGCTCGATCTCCCCGTCCGCGACCTGAATTTCGCCCGGCACCATCATGTTTCTCCCTTACGGTTGATCGGATTGTGAACCGTGACCAGCTTGGTTCCGTCCGGAAACGTGGCCTCGACCTGCACTTCATGCAGCAATTCGGCGACGCCTTCCATGACCTGGTCACCCCCGAGGATCTGTTGACCCAGCTCCATGAGTTCGGCCACCGACCGGCCGTCGCGCGCACCTTCCATGATCGCCATGGACAGGAAGGCCACGGCCTCCGGGTAATTGAGCTTCAGGCCGCGCGCCAGGCGGCGTTCGGCCAGCAAAGCTGCGGTAAACACCAGCAGCTTGTCTTTTTCCTTCGGTAGCAGTTCCATAACCGTTTGCCTTGCGTTGTCGAACCGGTTTTCAGGTCGCCCAGATCCGCGGCAGGCAGGTGTTGCGACCCAGCAGAACCGGACGCAACAGGCGCCAGCAGTGAATGAACAACTGCCTGGCCTGCCATGCGCAGTGACCAAGATAACGGATGGCGATCATGCCGTTCACCAGGGTGATCCCCAGCCATGTGTCTGCACGGGTATCGATTGCTCGCAGCCGATCGAGCAGCGCACCGCACTCGGCGGCGTCAGCGAACGGCCCGGACACGAACAGGCCGCAAACCGTTCTGCCCGCCAGTCCCGCCCTGCCCTGCAGCAGTCCCTCATTCGCGGCTTCCAGGTGCAGGCAGTCGATGAAGCGTGGAGCACCGTCGTGGAATACCTCGAAGCGCTGGGTTACGGTGCCGGTGTCGAACGGCATTCCGCTGGCCGGCAGGCCAATGCAGTGAATTTCCCAACCCAGCAATACACTGCCGTGCGCGAGATCGAACCGGGTGGTGCTGCGGCTGAATGCGCCAGGATACAAAATGTTTTCACCGGGCAACCACTCCGCGCAGGCGCCGGAATCCAGCGTCAGGCGCACCTGCTGTTGCTGCAGGCACCGGTCCGCACGTGCGCGGTAGACGCGTCCTGCGCCCGGCGTTGTGAACAGGGCCTGGCTGCCGGGGCCCAGGTCGACGCGGATGGCAAGCCGGTCGCCCGACACGATGCCCCCGGGTGGATGCAGGAGATAGACATGCGGCAGGGCGGCGCCTTCGGGATAAAAGGGGCGCTGCACGCAGAGCGGGCCACGATGCCGGTTACGCAACAGCCGCGTCGCGCCGCCGCTGCGGCCGAACGCGAGCTGCAGCGTGGCGGGCCATTCCGTCGCGCCCGCTGCATGCCCCCCGGTATCGCTCCCTGCGACGGGCTCATCCTCCGCTGCTCGCGCCTGATTCATCATGACATTCATCAAACCGCCAGGTGTTGCCGAATCAGGTCTTCCGTCAATGCCGCCATGTCGTCGCTGGCCACCACGCGCCCCTTTTCCATCAGGTGAAACACCTCCCCCACCCGGCGTGCAAATCCCAGCTTCTGTTCCACCAGGATCACCGTCAGTCTTTCTTCCCGGTTAAGCCGGATGATCACGTCCCCGATCTGCCGGACGATGTTGGGCTGTATCCCCTCATTGGGTTCGTCGAGAATCAGCACCTGCGGCTCGATCACCAACGCCCTTCCGATTGCCAGCTGCTGCTGCTGCCCGCCGGACAGGTCGCCGCCGCGCCGGTTGAGCATGTCTTTCAGGACCGGGAACAGCTCGAAGATCCGGTCGGGGATCCTGCGCGAGCGGTCCTTGCGGCATGGCAGTCCGATCCGCAGGTTTTCCTCTACGGTCAACAGGGGGAAGATGTCCCTGCCCTGGGGCACATAGCCGATTCCGTGGTGGGCACGATACTCGGCCGACCGGCTATGCAGTGGTTCACCGTTATACAGGATCTCCCCCCGGCTGACGGGTAGCAGGCCCATCAGGCACTTCAGCAAGGTCGTCTTGCCCACCCCGTTGCGCCCCATGATACAGGTGCAGGAGCCCGGGGCCACAGTAAGATTGAGTCCCCAGAGAATCTGGGTTCCCCCGTACAGCTGGTCGACGTTGCGGATCTCGATCATGCGTCGCTGCCCAGATAGACTTCGATCACCCGGGGATCGTTCTGGACGTGGTCCATCGAACCCTCCGCCAGCACCGAACCCTGGTGCAGTACGGTAACCGTCCTGGCGATGCTGCGCACGAACTCCATGTCGTGCTCCACCACCACCACGGTGTGATGTCCGGCCAGCGCGGTCAGCAGCTCCGCGGTCCTTTCGGTTTCCTGCGGCGTCATGCCTGCGACCGGTTCGTCGATCAGCAACAGGCGCGGCTCCGATACCAGCAGCATGCCGATCTCCAGCCACTGCTTCTGGCCGTGCGACAGCGAGCCCGCCGGCCGGCCGGCCTGGTCCTTCAACCCGATCAGCTCGAGCACCTCATCGATTGCATCGAGCTGCTCGCCGCTGAGACCGGCGTGCAGCGTGTACCAGATACCCTTGCGGGTCTTCAGCGAAAGTTCCAGATTGGCGAACACCGTCTGGGCCTCGAAGACCGTCGGCTTCTGGAACTTGCGACCGATGCCCAGTTGCGCGATTTCGGGCTCCGTGCGTTCCAGCAGATTGATGGTCTGCCCGAAGTACACGGTGCCCTCATCGCAAGGTGTCTTGCCGGTGATCACGTCCATCAGCGTGGTCTTGCCGGCGCCGTTGGCGCCGATAAGGCAACGCAGCTCTCCGTCGTTGATATAGAGGTTGAGATTGTCGAGTGCCCTGAAGCCGTCGAAGCTGACACTCAGCCCCTCGATATACAGGCAGACCTGGTGCGACACGTCGATATACTGCTTCGGCGGCATCAGCCTGGACCAGATCCGGTCGTGACCGGCGATTTTCTGGATGGTTTCGCGCCACGTCATGGCGTCATCCTGTCTGCGGCAGGCCGCGACGCGGTCGCTGCCGGCGGCCGGACGCGCGGTCCTCGATCCAGCCGGCGATGCCCCGGGGCAGGAACAGCGTGACATACACGAACAGCCCGCCCAGTACGAACACCCACGCCTCGGGAATGAGTACGGTAAATTTCGTCTTGGCGTAATTGACCAGCAACGCGCCGATCACTGCACCGTACAACGTGCCGCGGCCACCGACGGCAACCCAAACCACCACCTCGATGGAATTCAGCGGCGAGAACTCGCTGGGGTTGATGATGCCGACCTGGGGTACGTACATGATACCCGCCAGCGCTGCCAGCAATGCGGAATACACGAAGATCCAGACCTTGAAGTACTCGGTGCGATAGCCGAGGAAGCGGGTGCGCGACTCGCCGTCGCGAATGCTCAGCAGCACGCGCCCGAGCCGGGAATCCATGATATAGCGGCTCGCGAGATAGGCAATGCAGAGCATCATCGCCGTAATCACGAACAGCGACACGCGCGCACCGTCCGTCTGCAGGTCGATGCCCACGATATCCTTGAAGTCGGTCAGGCCGTTGTTCCCGCCGAAACCCATCTCGTTGCGGAAAAAGGCCAGCATCAGGGCATAGGTCAGCGCCTGTGTCATGATCGAAAGGTACACCCCGGTGACGCGTGAACGAAACGCCAGCCACCCGAACGCGAATGCCAGCAGACCCGGCACCAGCAGTGCCATAAGCATGGCGAACCAGAAATGGTCCATGCCCAGCCAGTACCACGGCAGTTCCTTCCAGTTCAGGAACACCATGAAGTCGGGCAGCACGGGATTGCCATACACACCGCGGGCGCCGATCTGGCGCATCAGGTACATGCCCATGCCGTAGCCGCCGAGCGCAAAAAACGCGCCGTGACCCAGGCTGAGTATCCCGCAATAACCCCATACCACATCGACCGAGAGAGCCAGCAGCGCATAACACAGGTACTTGCCGAGCAGTGTGATGGTGTACGTGCTGACGTGCAACGTGGAATCGGCCGGCACCAGCAGATTGCAGACCGAGGCGGCTGCGGCACAGCCCAGCAGCACGACCAGGAAGACCGAGGATTCCCGGAACGGAGACCCGCTCAGGCCCGTCGCGCGTACGGGGCTAGTCACTCGCGGCCCTCCCACTCTGCGGGAACAGTCCCCTCGGCCGCTTCTGGATGAACAGGATGATGAACACCAGAATCAGGATGTTTGCCAGTACCGCACCGGTCAGCGGTTCCAGGAACTTGTTGGCAACGCCCAGGGTGAAACCTCCGACCAGGGTACCGAGCATGTTGCCGACGCCGCCGAACACCACGACCATGAAGGAGTCGATGATGTAGGACTGCCCGAGGTTGGGGCCCACGTTGGTCAACTGGCTCAGTGCGACACCAGCCACCCCCGCGATACCCGAGCCGAGTCCGAAGGTCATGGCGTCCACCCACTCCGTCCGCACGCCGATGGCCCTGGCCATGGCGCGATTCTGGGACACGGCACGCACGTTCAGGCCGAGCGATGTCTTTTTCAGAATCACCTGCAGGATGACGAACACGATCAGGGCGAACAGCAGTATGTACAACCGGTTGTAGGTGATGGATAGCGCGGAATTGACCTCCAGCGACCCGCTCATCCAGTCCGGCGTCACCACCTGCCGGTTCAGCGGAGAAAAGATGGTCCGCACCGCCTGTTGCAGGATCAGGCTGATCCCGAAGGTCGCCAGCAGGGTTTCCAGTGGCCGGCCATGAAGGAACCGGATCACGCCGCGCTCGATACCGACGCCGACCAGGCCGGAAACCAGGAACGCCGCGGGAATTGCCACCCACAACGAGGCATCGATCATGTTCGGCATAAGCTGTTGCACCACGTAGGTGGTATAGGCGCCGAGCATCATCATTTCCCCGTGCGCCATGTTGATCACGCCCATGACCCCGAAGGTAATCGACAGGCCGATGGCCGACAGCAACAGTACTGAGCCGAGGCTGATACCGAAAAATATGGTTTCGAATAGCTGATAGAGGTCGAGCTTGTCCTGGATGTCACGGAGCGCCTTGCGCACAGCCTTGCGCACCACGGTCTCGGGTTCCGCGTAGCTGCCGTCGTCGTGCTTCGCCAGCAGGCGCTTGAGTGCGATGCGTGCATGGTCGTCGACGGAGCCATCGAGTGCATGCACCGCACGCAGGCGTACCGTGGCATCGGCGTTCTCCAGGTCAACCAGCGCCAGGGCCACCTGGATGACGCGCTGCACCCGGCCGTCAGTCTCAATCTGCGCCGCAGCACGCAGCAGCGCGACTGCGTGGCTGCCGGTGTCGCCGGTCATCTCACGCACCGCCTGCAGCCGGCGGGCGGCGTCCCGGCTGGTCAGGTTCATGCGTGCGATCAGGTCGCGCAGCACGCTGCGCAAATGGTTGTTGACCCGGATCTTGTCCACGTCGAAGCGGCTCACCGTACCGAGGTCGGCCCCGTCCACTGCATCGGCAAGACGATACCTGCCGTCGAGGTCGCGGGTGATCACCATGCGTCCGTCGCTCTTGCGGTAGTGCAGGTCACCATCGAGCAGGGCCCGCAGGATGCCCTCCGTGCGCGGGTCGTCCACGGTGGCGAATGTCTCGATCGCCGCCTGTTCCTGCCGGTAGCTGTCCGCCTTCAGCGACTCCAGGGCCGCGCGGAACGTGGCGTCATCGACCGCAGGGAATACCGCGCGGGGGCAGCAGAGAGCCGCCAGCAGCAATGGCAGCCACCACATGAGAGGTAATCGGGGGGCGAGCTGGGCTCGGCACGGCATGTTCGGTGTCTCTCGTCTCGTCGGTCCGCGGGCCGGCAGAGCCGGACCGGCGTGAGGACGCAGGGGGTACGGCGGATCGAAACCAGCCGCACCCCCCTGCCCTTCAGGAGATCAGTGCTGGCCGGTGGTGCACTTCCTGGTCACCGTGTTGTAGTGACCGCAATTGATCGGCGCGGTCCAGTCCGCGATGATGTTCTTGTCTTCCGCCAGGTAGTCGGACCAGGCGTCACCCGCTACCAGGCCCTTGGTCTGCCAGACGACATCGAACTGGCCGTCGTCCTGGATCTCGCCGATCAGCACCGGCTTCGACAGGAAATGGTTCTTGTTCATCACTGCCATCCCGCCGGTGAGATTCGGCGCCTTGATGCCGATCATCGCCCTGGCGACCTTGTCGGTATCGGTGGAGCCGGTCTTCTTTACCGCCTTTACCCACATCTTGAAGCCGATGTCGGTGGCCTCCATCGGGTCGTTGGTGACGCGCTTGTCGTCCTTGATGAACTTGTGCCACTCCTTAACAAAGGCGCGGTTTTCCGGGGTATCGACGCTTTCGAAATAGTTCCAGGCGGCGAGGTGGCCGACCAGCGGCCTGGTGTCGATGCCCGAGAGCTCCTCTTCACCCACGGAAAAAGCCATCACCGGGATGTCCTCGGCGGAAATACCCTGGTTGGCCAGCTCCTTGTAGAACGGCACGTTGGCATCGCCGTTGATGGTGGAGATGACCGCGGTCTTCTTGCCGGCGGTGCCGAATTTCTTCACCTGGGAGACGATGCTCTGCCAGTCGGAATAGCCGAACGGCGTGTAGTTGACCATGATATCGGAATCCTTGACACCGTGGGCCTTGAGATAGGCAACGAGGATCTTGTTGGTGGTACGCGGATAGACGTAATCGGTACCGAGCAGGGCCCAGCGCTTCACCCCCACGTCGTTCATCAGGTACTCGACCGCGGGGATTGCCTGCTGGTTGGGCGCCGCACCGGTGTAGAAGACGTTCTTCGACGATTCTTCGCCCTCCCACTGTACCGGGTAGAAGAGCAGGCCGTTGTCCTGCTCCACCACCGGCAATACCGACTTGCGCGATACGGAAGTCCAGCAACCGAAGATCACGGCCACCTTGTCCTTTTCCAGCAGCTCGCGCGCTTTCTCCGCGAACAACGGCCAGTTGGAAGCCGGATCGACCACAACCGGCTCGAGCTTCTTGCCCAGCAAGCCGCCCGCCTTGTTCTGCTCGTCAATGAGCATCAGTACGGTGTCCTTCAGCGTGGATTCACTGATCGCCATGGTACCGGACAGGGAGTGGAGCACACCGACCTTGATGGTATCCGCCGCGTATACCGAGACACTGACGAGACTGGCCGCCAGGAGGGTAGCTGCTTTCGATATTACTTGACCCATGTTCATGTTGATTCCTCTTTGCTAGATCATAATCATTCAGGATGCACTGCTGCGGTACGCCGCGCTCAGATCTGCAACTGCACGCCAATCGAGAAACTCTTTACGTCCGCTCCGGGGTAGCCCGTGATGGTCGCGTCACCGGTGGAGTAATTGAAGTTCAGCAGCGCGTTGTGCCCGTTGATGACGTAGTTCACACCGAATTCGGTCAGGTCACTGGAGGAGTCATCCGAGGGCTTGTTCTCGACGTAGCGCAGATAGGGCTGGAATTTACCCGGGCCGACCGGAGTCGGGAACAGGTAGGCGGCAGTGGCAAAATAGGAATCTCCGTCGAACAGGCAGAAGCAGTTGCCTGCGGCCGGTGTCGCAATCGTGTAGTCCGCGTTGAAGTTCTTGTACTCGCCTTCGACCGTGACCACACCGCCGCCGCCCAGTACCGTCTCGGACAGCAGGTCGATGGTGTAGCCGCTGAAATCGCCCGACTGCGTGGTGCTGCCGGTACCATCGCTCTGGCTCTGCAGACTGACGCCCAGGGTGAGGATGTTACCCAGGCCGCCATAATAGGTGCTGGAGGTGTAATAAGCGGGATTATCCTCCATGTTCAGGAAGTTGTACGCGAAGCGCGCGGCATACAACAGCGTGTCGCTGGTGTTGCTGTAGCCCCGCAGGCCGTTGAACATGCCGACGGCGTACTGGAACTTGTCGTACTTGCCCCAGATGGTCACACCGTCATCGCGGCCGTAGAGCCCCGCATCGCCCAACTGGTCTGACGGGTACAGAGGCTGTGTGTACTGATTCCAGGTCAGCGAGTAGAACGGACCGTTCATCTCGATCCGGTCCGCCGGCGTCAGCATGCGACCGGCCCAGATGTTGAACTGGTCTGACATTTCGTAGCGCACGATGACATCGAGGAGGTCGACGTGGCCGTCGCTGCCGTCGCTCTTGATGTCATCGGTATTGATCGTCATGCCCAGCCTGTCGTTCAGCTGTCCATTAAAATAGAGACGGACATTCTGGACGTCGAAGTCCGAGCTGTAATCCGAGCCGTTCGGGGCAGCGTCCTCAACCGCGGTAAACGCGGTCCGGATACCGGCACCCAGGCTTACCCAGGAATGGTCACCGATATTGATCTTGCCCCCGGCCACGGCGTTGCCGGACAGCAACGCGGCTGCGAGAGTGGAGAGCAGGAACCCCTGCACACTGCGGTGGTCCGAAGTCTGTGCCTGCGGCACGGTCATAACAGCGGTTTGTCGATTCATGGCGGTTCCTTCAGTAAGCCCTGGTGAGTCAAAAGACGCTGTGGCAGAGGATGGCGCCAAAGTTCCCTGCGAGGTAGCCGTACAATTGCGGGGTTATCTACGTCAAATGACGTAGGCGCGAGACCGCCTCGCTCGCAATGACGGTGTTTTACGGGGCGTATCCTTCTCAGTCATTGCGGGGGACGCGCGACGTACAGGGACAGCAGGGTGCGCACGGCGCAGCGCGCCGGCTCGCGGACATTACCCGGCCTACTGCGCGCGTAACGCCACCGTCACGGGCTGGCGCACCGCGTGGATGGCCGGGAACAGCCCGCCGACCAGGCCGATGCCCAGCGACCAGAGCAGTCCGCTCAGGATCAGTCCCGGCGTGACCCGGAAGGCGAATACCACCTGGCTGAAGTTGGCACCGAGCGTGGAGGCCGTGTAGTTATCGAACAGCGCCCAGGCGATGGCGGCGCCGATCACCCCGCCCGCCAGGGCCAGCAATGCCGCCTCCAGCATCACCGAGACGACTACCGGGACCGCCGGGAAACCGAGCGCACGCAGGGTGGCGATCTCCCGTGACCGGGCTGAGACCGCCGAGTACATGGTGTTGAGGGCACCGAATACAGCGCCGATGCCCATGATCGCCGAGATGGCCACGCCCAGGATGCGGATCAGGCGGGTCAGGTCCTCGGACTGCGTGGCGTAGTAGTCACGCGTGCGCT
>CAYUFA010000018.1:0-46949 GCA_964443845.1 uncultured Ectothiorhodospiraceae bacterium | reverse complement strand
TGCCGATCCGATCGATCATGGTGCTGCACACACGCTTACGGCAATGGCGCCGGGTGCGTGAATACGTGATCGTTGTTACTGACCCGGGTATGACAGCCGAAGCATTCCTGCACGAACTGCGCATTCTTTCCGTACGGCTTCTGGTCCATGCCCTTCCAGCGCGCGAACCCCCAGCCGCCGGTATCCTTGTATTTCGCGGCATTCTTGACCATGAACTCGACCTGGACGAAATCCCCGGGCACGGTCGCGGTCATCCACGCCGGGTGTGTCCTGTCCTTCCACACCAGCTTGGCGAGGATGGAACCGTCCGGCCATGGCAGGGTACGCCCGGCCCGCGCCGCAGCCACCGCGGTGTCGTTGCCGAGGATCGCGCGCAGGGTATGGTTGTCGCTGCGGTGCGATACGCCGATTACGCGCCAGTTCCTGTACCCCTGCGGCATCTCGATGCCGTTCGGTGCCGGCGCAACCGTGGCCGCCATCGCGCCCGGCAGAAACAGGATCGACCCGAGTATCAATACCAGGATTTTCATGTGTGCCCTCCGTACTCCGCCTGTTATCCGTCAAACCGTGCCGACAGCAGGGAGATGCTCCCTCCCTCGATGCCCCGGCACAGGACCTGCCCGTTACCCTCGCTTGCACCCAGTATATACAGCAGCGGCAGATAGTGATCCGGTGTCGGAATCCCCTCCAGGATATCCTCGCCCAGACCGGCCACGTTCACCAGCTCGTCACGTGCCGCACTGGTCAGCAGTTCCGCCAGCCGCTGTTCGGCGCGCCGGGCCCAGTCCTGGGCCGGCACGTGGTCCCCGGACCGGAAGCGACCCAGGTGATGGACCAGTCCGCCGCTGCCGGCGAGCAGGATGCCCGAGTGGCGCAATGGCGCCAGCCGCCGGCCCAGTGCGTAGTGGAAGGCGGGTGGTTGCGTGGCGTCGATGGACAACTGGACCACCGGAATATCGGCACGCGGGAACACATGGCGCAACACGGACCAGCAGCCATGATCCAGTCCCCAGGCCTCGTCAACAGTGACCGCGACCGGCACCAACAGTTCCTGCACCCGTGCCGCGAGATCCGGCGCGCCGGGCGCCGGGTATTCGATCCGGTACAGTTCCGGGGGAAATCCGCTGAAATCATGGATCGTGCGCGGCGCGGTCATGGCCGTGACCCGGGTGGAGCGGAGATACCAGTGGGCGGAGATACACAACACGGCGCGTGGCGGCGCAAGCGCGCGGCCGAACGCCTGCCAGGCCCGGGTACAGGCATTGTCCCGGACGGCATTGAGCGGGCTGCCGTGCCCGAAGAACACGGCCGGTGTCATGCCGGACACCCCGTCCAGCCGCTCCGGCTCACGGTCCGGTGCCCCGCCGGCGCCCCGCAAACAGGCGGGCCCGGTTGCCGCGCAAGGTGCAAACCGTCATTCCTCCAGGTCCTTGTGCAGGTGTAGCGGTGCCTGCAGCCGGCGGCGCATGCGCAGGTTGAGCATCTCCACGGCCACCGAGAACGCCATGGAGAAATAGATGTAGCCTTTCGGTACGTACACGTCGAAACCTTCCAGGATCAGCGTGACGCCGACCAGGATCAGGAATGCCAGCGCCAGGATGCGGATGGTCGGATGCGCATCGACGAAGTCACCGATCGGCCTGGCCGCGAACAGCATCACCGCCACGGCGGCGACGATGGCAATCGCCATGATCGACAGCTGCCGCGCCAGCCCGACCGCGGTGATGACGGAGTCGAGCGAAAACACGATGTCGAGAATCGCGATCTGCACCAGTACGGCAGCCATGCCGGTCGCCACGGCCGCGGGCGCCGGCTGCCCCGCGCCTTCCAGGCTGTTGTGGATTTCGTGTGTAGCCTTGGCCAGCAGGAACAGGCCGCCCCCGATCAGCACCAGGTCCCGGCCGGAGATCGCCTCGCCCAGCAGCGTGAACCACGGACTGGTAAGCGAGGTAACCCAGACGATGGAGTAGAGCAGCGCAAGCCGGGTGAACATGGCCAGCGTGAGTCCGGCGCTGCGCGCGAAATTACGTTGCTGCGCCGGCAGGCGTCCGACCAGGATGGAGATGAAGATGATGTTGTCGATGCCAAGCACAATCTCCAGTGCGGTCAGCGTCGCCAGTGCGACCCACGCTTCCGGACTGGCTGCCCACGCGAACATCTCAGGCCGCGTTGCCGGTGGATACCGGCTGCGCCGGCACGGGCTGGTGGCCGGTCACCGCTCAGGCCTGTTCCGGGATCTGGCGGCATTCCTGGAAGATCCGCGCATGGCATTTCGCGCATATCCCCTTGTCGAGCCGTTTGAATATGCTGCGGATGGCGTCGGTCTTGGAATCGAAGAAGTGCTCGTTGCCGATCTGCTGCACGAAGCACGAGCGGGCCGCGAACTCGTAGACCGAGGACTTCATTCCGACGAAATACAGCCCGCCACCCAGCTTCTTCAGCGTGTTGTTCTCGGCGACCAGCCCCTCGGCGCCGGCCAGGTCGATGAAATTGATGCCCGAGGCCACGATCAGGATGTGGCGGATGCCTTCCAGGTCGGCAATCTGGGCCAGCCGTTTCTGGATGTGGTTGATCGAGCCGAAATAAATGGACATGTCGATGCGGATGACCTTGACCTGCGGGCACTGGTAGAGGGGTTTCTTTTCGACGTTGATGAGCTTGCGTCCCGGCCCGGGATCCACGGACAGGGTCGGAATCTGCGGGGTGGAAGTCTTGGCCAGGAACAGCACCAGCGACAGGATCACGCCGAGGTAAATGGCGAACTCCAGTTCCATGAACAGGGTCGCACCGAACGTGGTCAGCAGGATGGATGACTCGGACTTGCTGAAGCGCAGCACCTGGCGGATGTGGTGGAAGTCGACCAGGTTATAGGCCACCAGCAGGATCACCCCGCCCATTGCAGCGATCGGCAGGTAGGCGGTGAGCGGCGCGATCAGCAGCACGATCATCATCAGGAACAGGGCCGCGAAAATCGCCGACAGCGGCGTGCGCGCGCCGGCCGAATAGTTCAGCCCGGAACGGGTGAACGAACCCGACCCGGCGTAGCTCGAGAAGAAGCTGCCCACCATGTTGGACAGGCCCTGGCCGATGAATTCCTGGTTGGGGTTGATGCGCTGGTTCGACCGGGTCGCCACGGCGCGGCTGATCGACACGGCCTCGATCAGGCCCAGCAGCGCCACGGCAAAGGCCTCCGGCGCCAGTGAGCGCAGGGTTTCCAGCGTGAACACCGGCCGCGACAGCGGCGGCAGGTGTGCCGGGATCTCACCCACCAGGCGGATGCTGTCGGTGTACTGCGTGAACATGATTGCCAGCAGGCTGCCCACCACCATGCCCACCAGCAGGTTCGGTAGTTTCGGCAGGTATCTTTTCGCCAGGAGCGAGGTCAGCAGCGTGGCCAGGGCGATCACCAGCAGGTAGCCGTTCATGCTGCCGGCGTTCTGGAACAGGTCGATCCAGGTGTGCAGGAAGGATTCTCCCTTGGGAATGTCGATGCCGGTGATGTGCTTCATCTGGCTGGAGGCGATCAGGATCGCGGCACCGGCGGTGAAGCCGATCACCACGGTGTGCGAGACGAAGTTGACCAGCACACCCAGCCGGGCCAGACCGAATGCCAGCTGGTAGACACCGGCCAGGAACGTGAGCGTCAGGGCCAGCGCGACGAACTCGGGGCTGCCCGGCGCGGCGTGATGGCTGATGGCGGAAAACACCACGATGGAGATCGCCGTGGTCGGACCGGACACCAGGTGCAGCGAGGAACCGAACAGCGCGGCGATGATCGGTGTGATCATCGCGGTATAGAGGCCGTATTCGGGTGGCATGCCGGCGATGGTGGCGAAGGCCACGCCCTGTGGCAGCACGATGACCGCACCGGTCATGCCGGCGACCACGTCGGCCCGGAGCGTGTCCCGGTTGACCAGCTTCATCCAGGCAAGAAAGGGAAAGATCGACTTCAATTCCACAGCGTGACTCCGCGCGGGATGTTGTTCCTGCTGGTCCCGCAACGACGGCACCAGGCAAGGCCATGCCTGGAGCGCGATTGGGTGAAAATCTTCCGGGCCAACAATGATATACCAACCGCTCCCGGTTGCGTAGCCGGGGCGCGGACCGCTATCCCAGCAACCACTCCTCCGCCGCGGCGCGCTGCTCGAAGAAGCGCACCTCGCCGGACACGAACCAGGCACCGATTTTCGCCATCCACGCCTGCCAGCCGCGGTTGCCGAAGATGGCGATCCGCTCGAACGCGCTGCCATGCGCCAGGCCGATCCGGAAATCATCCCAGGCGGCCCGGGGTTCCCAGCCGTCCAGCTCCGTGACGTCGAACAGGGCCTTGATTTTCGGGTCCTTTACTCCCTGCAGCGCGGCGTCGATCAGCGGCGTGATGCGCTCGTAGTCGGCGTGGGTGAGGGTACCCACCGCCTTGAAAAACAGGAAAAAATCGTTGCCGGCATGCTCGATGCCGATGGAAAAGCCATGCCTGGTGTCGATCATGTCTGGACTCCCGGAACGTGCCTGTCCGCAGTATACCGCCTGCCGCCGGCCTGCAACCTCCACGCGCACCACCGGGCGGGTGCCTGGCACAGGGCAGACAGCCTTTGCCGGACCTGCCCTACTGCCTGACGATGCCTTCAGGCTGAGCATTCGCGCCAAGCACCCGGATGGGTTCCTTGATCCTGGCAATCTGCTGATAGTTGATGAGTCGCTCTTTTATCGGCAGGGTAATCTTGTGTCCGGCAGCAAACAGCAACTTGCCATCGATGGTTTCAATGTCGGTAACCAGTACGTGTCCGGGTTGCAGTCCGGCCAGAGTCACTTCAACAAGGACGGATTCAGCGGATGCGGTATCTGCCGTGCTCAGCGCAACGGCTACCAGTTCCAGGATGACCTGATCGTATACCCCCCCCAGGCCTGCCATCTGCTGCATGGCATCGGCCTGGGTGACACCCCGCGCTTTCAGCACCTGCAGGTCTCCCAGTATTTTCAGGATCCGGCTTTCCAGGGGAATATCCTCCCCAGCGAGATCATCCGCGGGGAATCCCGATCCATCGAAATGTTTCTGCTGGTAATATACGATCTCCGCCACCCGTTCCAGGCGCGGGATATGGTTGAGCAGATTCCTGCCAATCTCCGGCAGGCGGGCGGCCATCTGCTGCTCTTCCTGCTGCAATTCCTCCCCGGACAGCATGCCTGCCAGTGTTTGCGGCGGCAGGGTAACCGCTGCAAGACTCCCAAGCATGGCGGCAAGTTCCAGGTTCCAGGCATTCTCGGGCTGTATGACATCAGCCAGACTCCTGGCCATCTCCCGAACCGCAACAGCACGACCGAAGCAATCGGGCGCCACCATGGACAGCATGTCTGTCAGCAGCCTGATCGAGCCATTCAGGGTATTTTCGAGCAGATCGCGTTCTGCGGTAATCAGGTGGTGCTGGGCAACAGCCCGGTTAATTGCATTGAACATCACCTCCGGCGGACAGGGCTTGGTGAGGAAGCTGAACACTTTGCCCTCGTTGACTGCGTCCATTGCGGTCTTCTGGTCGGCATTTCCGGTCAGCATCAACCTGACACTGTCCGGCGTCGATTTCCGGGCCTCCTTGAGGAACTCCAGTCCGCTCATTGCTGGCATGCGCATGTCAGAGACGATTACGGCAAACGGGCCCGCGCTGGCAATCAGTTGCAGGGCTTTCGCCCCGCCCAGGGCCGTATGCACCTCAAACTGTTTGCGGAATTGCCGCTGCAGGGCGCTGAGGACATTACTCTCGTCGTCGACAAACAGTACTCTGGGAGGATTCATGTGCCATCCTTGTCCGGTGATGCACCCAGTGCCAGCCAGTCAGGCAAGCGGTCGCTGAGTCCGAGCCGTTCCACGTACTCGACATCCAGGCTCTCGATCTGCATCTGCAGGTCGCATTGCATGCTTGCGTTTGCCAGAGTGCCGGCAATGTAGACGGCCGTTACCGGCGTAAACCGTGTAACGGGATATTTCCCGGGCAAGTGATGATAGGCAACCGCAGCCACCACGTCGTCGTCGATACCCCACAGCCCCAGCAGATAGGCGCCAATCTCCGCATGGGTGGTACCGAACAGCTGCTGCTCCGCTTCCCAGATACTCATCCGCTCTTCTTCCGCAAGCTTCCTGGCCTTGAGGAATTCTCCGGGCAAATTTGCCGCCAGCACCAGCGTACCCATATCGAGCAGCAAACCGCCGAGAAAGGCCTGGTCGGCAACCGTATCACCGGCCAGTTCCGCCCTGGCAATCCGGCGCGCGATCGATGCTGTCCGCAGGCCATGGACCCTGACCGCCTCAAGATTCGCGGCGTTGACGATGGTTTCATCAAACTGCGAGAACACCCCTTCTGACAGTACCAGGCTCTTGATGATATCCAGCCCGAGAAAGCTGGCAGCCTCGGCGGGACTGTTGATGTGCCGGCGCAGGCCAAAATAGGCGGAGTTGACCAGCTGCAGAACCTTGGCGGTCATGCCGGGATCCTGGCTGACGAGTCCACCGACCTTCCGGATCGAGGTGTCTTCGGATTGCAATTCCTGCACGACGGCATGATAAATTGCCGGCAGGCTCGGCATCGAGTTTATTCCGGCAACCAGCCTGCGGAGAGACTCGGATCCAAGCACTGTTCGCAGGGCAAATGCACCCGCCAGTTTCTCCTTGAGTGTATCCGGATAACAGGGCTTGGAAAGATACTGGTGCGATGGCCCGACGGAGCGCATTACCAGCTCCTGGTCCGAATGTCCCGACAGGATGAAGCGCACCACCTCCGGCCAGCGCTCCTTGACCGTGCCAAGCAACTCGGCGCCATCCATACCGGGCATGCGCATGTCCGAAACGATTGCATCAAAGGACTGCTGCTCCATGAGCTCCAGCGCCTCGCTGCCCCCCTGCACGAAAGCCATGTCCCATTCCCTGCGCTGCGAGTGAAGCATGCGGCGCAGGCCCTCGAGGATATTGGATTCGTCATCCACAAACAGTATGCGCTTGGTCACCATCTGCCACCTGGTCTGTATCCGTAGCGGTTGCCGCAAACCGTTCCTTCATCGGTAGCCGCAGGATGAAAGTCGTACCCTTGCCCGGTACCGTATCCACCTCGATGTCCCCCCCGTGTCGCTCCACAACCACGGCATACGCGATCGCCAGGCCCTGACCCGATCCCTTGCCCACACCCTTGGTTGTGAAAAAGGGTTCGAAGATCCGCCTGCGCACCTCCTCCGTCATACCCGTGCCGGTGTCACCGATGCGGATCTCCGCCACATCCCCCACCAGACGCGTGCCAATCGTGATCACACCTTTCGCGCCGTCATCACCCCGCGCATCCCCGATCGCGTGGGCCGCATTGACAATGATGTTGAGTATCACCTGGTTGATCTCGCCCCGGTAACACGGCACCGCGGTCAACCGGGGATCAAAATCGGTTACCAGTTCAGCATCGTATTTCCACTCGTTGCGGGATACCGTTATGGTGGTGTCTATGGCCTGGTTGATATCCACGAAGTCCTGCAGACCGGAACCCGGGTGTGAGAAATCCTTCATGGAGCTTACGATCTGGCTGATTCGCTCGACACCCTCCAGTGTCTGGACGATGGCCCGGGGCACCTCCGCGGCCAGATAGTCAACTTCAACCTGCTCGTGCAGCGCACGCGCCCTGTCGGCGAGATCCGGAGGAACCGGGCCAGCTGCGGCGGCCCGGCCCATGGACTCATAGACTGCGACCAGTTCAATCAGCTCATCGAAGGATTCCTGGAGGAAACGGGTATTGTCGCCGACAAACTGGATCGGCGTATTGATCTCGTGGGCAATTCCGGCGGCCAGCTGGCCTACCGAGGCAAGCTTCTCCGCCTGCAGCAACTGGGTGTGCGAACTCTCCAGTTCCCGGTGCGCCCGTTCGATTTCCTGGTTTCTCCCGAGCAGTTGTTGCTCGGTCTCCTTATTGGACGTGATATCGAGGCGGATGGCCACGTATTTGTAGGGCACGCCCCGTTTATCCAGAAACGGAACAATGGTGGCTGCCACCCAGAACAGGGTCCCATCCCGTTTCCTGTTGCAGGTCTCGCCTTTCCAGGCCCGCCCGCTGGTAATCGAGTTCCACAGTTCCCGGAAGTATTCCGGAGGGTGTACTCCCGAGTTGATAAGCTGGTGCGTCTTGCCAATCAACTCCTCTCTGGAGTATTGAGTCGTCTCGCAGAATTTATCATTGGCGTAGGTTATCCTGCCTGCAACATCCGTGACGCTTACGATGGCATGTTCATCCAGCGCATAGACCTGGTTGTCCAGGTCCTTGAGGGTCCTGCCGATCATTTCGAGGTGCTGTTCGCGCTCGATGAGACCGGCCAGAATGTTGGCGATCGCGGTCAACTCGCCGCGCTCCGATTCCTTCTGTTCATGACCGGCTTCTACATACAGATTGAGCACACCCAGGACTTTCTGCCCGGACAGCACAGGTACGCAATAATGCCCGTGCTCGTCGATGTCTTCGTAGGTGACTTCATGCCGGTGCTCCAGGCAACCCGTGAAGACGATTTCCCGGCTGGCTGCAGCCCTGCCACACAGACACTTGCCAAACGGAATCTCCGCGCATGCATCCAGCAACGGACCGGCGAGTCCGCGCTGTACGGTCAGGACCAGGCTGTTACCCTCCGCCCCGGCCAGGAAAATCGACCCCCGTGTATCAATACTCAACCAGTCCGCATCCAGAACCGCCCACAGTATCCGTTCCAGCTTCTCGTTTAACGAAGATTTTTCCGTGGCGATTTCGAGCACGGTATTGATGGTATTTTTTACCATCAAATCATAGTTTATTTTTTCTTCTGTATGCTTTCTGACCTGGATTTCCTCTTCCAGGGCGTCGTTTGCCGCCGCAAGTTCGCGCGTCCGGTAGGCCACCAGTTTTTCTGTATGGCGATTTCTCCTGGTCAGATATATCAACATCGCGGTCAGCATGGACACCAGCACGCTGCCGCCGAACAGCACGGACAGCGAAATCCTGCTCGGTGACAGATCAAACGCAGCGGGTACCCCCACCAGCGTCAGCCGCCAGTCACTTGTTCCAAAATGCAACGTCGCTGTCGTTACCAGTGGCCCGCCCGGCCCGGGCGCCTGCCCGAGCGGGAGGTTCAGCGGTTGCCTGCGCAGCCGGGATGGATGTACATACAGCAGGCGCGGATTCCCGCCCTTAACCAGCTCGGTCAGATAGATGTCGATACCATCTCCGCCTCCGTTGCCGGCGTACTTGTCCAGCGCCATTCCGATCATGTCGGGAATGTAACTGTCTATTATCAGCAGGTCCTCCGGGTTGCCGCCAGCCTCCGTGGCGCGCGCGCGACGGACCCGGCCCTTTCCTGCAGCAAACACATACAAGCCGTGGAGCGCCCGCTCATCCGCCTGCCCCCCGTACACCGCAGGCGGGAAGGTGACGACCAGGTCTCCGTTGGTCTCCGCTGCGTGCTTCAGTGCCGACACGAGGCCCGGATTACCGGCAAGCCCGCTTCCAAGCAGGCTTGCGCCGTTGCCGAGAATCGCCAGCCCGCACAGCTGAAACGGCTGGTTAGCGGAGGTATGCGGCGGAAGACTGCAGGTATGGTCGTGTTGAACCCGTGAGCCGGATTGCGTCGTGTCCGTGCGTCCTGCGGAACCGGTTCGCACCCAGGCAACGGACCGTATATCGTGTTTATCCCCAAGTGCATCCTTGACGTAACCGGCAAAATCAGCGGATGAAATACCGTCAGCCACGCTGATGTGCAGCAATGACCGGACAGCAACCTCCGCATCTTTCAGTTCAACCAGCCTCTCCCTGATTGCGCTGACATGAAATTGTGCCGAATGCTTGAAATTGCCTATTCTGGTTTCACGCTCGGCGTCATGCACGAAATAAAAAAGCAGGAATACCAGGGTCAGCCCACTGGCGAATAACAGCTGTGGCCGGCCGCTGGCACGCCTTCTGGTTAAGAAATGTTTCCCGAGGAGGGTGCTGATGCCTGGAATGTGTGCGTTCATTATCAGCTTCCATGCTGAACGTAGTTAACCGCCTGCTGCCATCCGCTCCTGCCTGGACGACAGGCTGCCGGTCACCAGTCAGCCCAGGAAAGCAATTACCCCATCTGGGCCATCGGCGCATGATGGCGTACCTTTAGACCACACCACGCTGAATGAACCGGGCAGTTTCCCGGAGCAGGACAGGACGCGCCTGAGTGACCTGTTGCCGGGGCGGCCTGGCAGGGTGAAGAACTCGGGCCACCGCTGGAAGCCGTAATGCCGCTACCGGCAGGTCTTCACGACCCGGTATGCGGGCGAACCGGTACGGCGCAGGAAAGCTGAAGCAGTTACCGGAGGATGAGGAGGACCAGGGCGCCGGCACGCTCTGGCGACACGGAGTATCGTGAGCTGGAAGCAGCACGTGAGCGTGGCGACCTTGTACAGGGGATCCGTCCCGGTTGCGTCCGTGTTACCTGGCGAACCACGGCAGCAGCATCAGCAGCGCGCCGATGAGCACCAGCACCAGCAGGTTGGTGATGAAATACGGGTAGATCATCAGGACCAGTCCGCAGACCAGCGGAATGATGGCCTGCTGGCGCCTGCCGTAGACGAAGTAGCCCAGTCCGGCGGCACTGAAAAACACACCCCACAACAGCCAACCCGTGCTCACCCGTCTCTCCCGTGCCGTATTGCGGTACCCGCACGATCATAACGCAAATGCAATGGCCTGCCTGCCTCAGCCCCGCACGGCACGGTCGATGCGGATGCCGAGCTTCTTCACGCGGTGCCACAGGCTGCGTTCGCTGATGCCCAGCAGCCGCGCCGCCTGCACCTGCACACCGCCACTCTCCTGCAGCGCGGCAATTGGAAATGCCATGCCTGGTAGCGACCATGTCCGGACTCCCGGAACGTGCCTGTCCGCAGTAGACCGCCTGGCGCCCGGAGGAGGTCTGAGGATATAGAATGACCGGGCCCCCACCGCTGCGACCGGAGCCGCGCATGTCACGCACCCTCCTCGTCTGGTTCCGCGAAGACCTGCGCCTGCAAGACAACCCGGCGCTCGCCCATGCCGTGGCGCACGCCGACCGCGTTATCCCGGTCTACCTGCACACCCCGCAGGAGGCCGGCCACTGGCAGGCCGGGGCCGCAAGCCGCTGGTGGCTGCACCACAGCCTGCGGGCGCTGGAGCAACGCCTGCGCCGGGCCGGGGCCGGACTGGTCATCCGCCGGGGAGAGGCGTCGCTGGCACTGTTGCAGGCCCTGGCACGGGAATGCGCCGCCGACGGCGTGGTGTGGAACCGGCTCTACACGCCCTGGGCCAGTGCGCGCGACGCGCACATCCGCGCCGCGCTGTCGACCGGCGGCACCCCGGTCCGGCGTTTCCACGCGGGGCTGCTGTTCGAGCCGGAGGCGATCCACAAGGACGACGGCACGCCGTACCGGGTGTTCAGCGCCTTCTGGAAACGCTGCCGGGCACAGATGCAGTATCACGCGCTGCCGGCAGCCCCCGCACGCATCCCCTGCGCGGACCTGCCCGCCGGCCTGACCGTGAAGCAACTCGGGCTGCTGCCGCGCACCCGGTGGGATCAAGGGCTCGCGGCCCGCTGGGCGCCGGGCGAGGCCGGCGCCTGCGCCCGGGCCGATGCCTTCCTCGATGCCGGCCTGGCGGACTACGCGCGGCAACGCGACCTGCCCGCCGTCACGGGGACCTCGCAGCTGTCTCCGCACCTCCACTTCGGCGAAATCAGTCCGCGCACCCTGATGGACCGCGCACTGCAGCAGCTCGATGCAACCGGCGACCCGCAGGCCCGCGAATCCGTCACCCGTTTCATGGCCGAGCTCGGCTGGCGCGAATTCGCCGCCCATATCCTGTTTCATTTCCCCGCCAGCAGCGACACCGCCCTGGACCCGCGCTTCGAGCACTTTCCCTGGGCAGCGGATGCGGCGGAACTGCTGGATTGCTGGCGGCATGGCCGCACCGGCTTCCCGATCGTCGATGCGGGTATGCGTGAACTCTGGCACACCGGCTGGATGCACAACCGGGTGCGCATGCTGGCCGGCTCATTCCTGGTCAAGAACCTGCAGCTGCACTGGCTGCATGGCGCCCGCTGGTTCTGGGATACGCTGGTGGATGCCGACCTCGCCAGCAACTCGCTCGGCTGGCAGTGGGTGGCCGGTTGCGGCACGGATGCCGCCCCGTACTTCCGGATCTTCAACCCGGTGCTGCAGGGCCGGAAATTCGATCCGCAGGGGGAATACGTACGCCGCTGGGTGCCGGAACTGCAGGACCTCGCGGCCAGGCACGTCCATGCCCCGTGGCTGGCGGGCGGGCGCGCGGGGTACCCGCCACCACTGGTGGACCTGCAGCAGTCACGCGCCCGGGCACTCGCCGCCTACCGGTCACTGCGCGGCTGACCTGGCGGGGTCGCCCGGCCGGCAGCGCCGGGCGCGGTGCGTACCCGCACATTCAGTAGTTCCGGGCGAACCACGGCAGCAGCATCAGCAGCGCGCCGATGAGCACCAGCACCAGCAGGTTGGTGATGAAATACGGGTAGATCATCAGGACCAGTCCGCAGACCAGCGGAATGATGGCCTGCTGGCGCCTGCCGTAGACGAAGTAGCCCAGTCCGGCGGCACTGAAAAACACACCCCACAACAGCCAACCCGTGCTCACCCGTCTCTCCCGTGCCGTATTGCGGTACCCGCACGATCATAACGCAAATGCAATGGCCTGCCTGCCTCAGCCCCGCACGGCACGGTCGATGCGGATGCCGAGCTTCTTCACGCGGTGCCACAGGCTGCGTTCGCTGATGCCCAGCAGCCGCGCCGCCTGCACCTGCACACCGCCACTCTCCTGCAGCGCGGCAATGATGAGCCTGCGCTCGGACGCGGCCAGCCACTCGTCCAGCCCACCCTCGCCCAGCACGGTGAGTTCGGCATTGCTGCGCGCTGCGGTGGCCGCGCCGCCGCGGAGCACCTTGTCCGGCAGATCGCCCGGCTCGATCACCATGTCCCGGCACGACAGCAGCGAACGTTCGACCGCGTTGCGCAGCTCACGCACGTTGCCGGGCCAGTCGTAGGCGCACAGGGCGGCAAATGCCGCGTCGCTGAACCGCTCCACCGGCTTGTCCATTTCGGCACGCAGGATCTGCAGGAAGCTTTCCGCCAGCAACGGGATATCCCCGGTCCGCTCACGCAGCGGCGGCACGTGGATCTTGTAGACATCGAGCCGGTAGAGCAGATCCTCGCGGAACATCCCCTGGCGCACCAGTTCGTCGAGATCGCGGTGGGTGGCTGCGATCACGCGCAGGTCGACGCGCCGGATGGCATCGCTGCCGACCGGGGAGAACTCCCGTTCCTGCAGCACGCGCAGCAGCTTGGCCTGCAGCGCCAGGTCGAGGTCGCCCACCTCGTCCAGGAACAGCGTGCCGGTATTGGCCTGTTCCAGCCGGCCCAGCCGGTTCTGCACCGCGCCGGTGAAGGCCCCGCGCACGAAGCCGAACAGCTCGCTCTCCATCAGGTCACGCGGGATCGCCGAACAGTTGATCGCCACCCAGGGCCGTTCCGCGCGCGGCCCGTTCTCGTGGATCGAGCGCGCCACCGCCTCCTTGCCGGTGCCGCTCTCGCCCGTAATCAGCACGTTGGTCCGGTACGGCAGCACACGGTTGATCTGTTCGTGCATGGCCAGCATGGCCGCGCTGTTGCCCACCAGCTTGCGGCGCGGCGAGCCGGTCGAAACCGCCGCCTGCAACTGCCGGTTCTCCTGCATCAGGTCATGCAGCCGCACGGCGTTCTGTACGGCAAACTGCAGGTCCTCCGGCTCGAACGGCTTGGTCAGGTAATTGCTGGCGCCGGCCTGGATGCACTCGATGACGGAACGGATCGAACCGAACGCGGTCACCACGATCACCGGCACGTCCGGACATTCGCGCTGACACAGCGCGATGAATTCCTCGCCGCTCATGCCCGGCATCTTCAGGTCCGACAGGATCACCGCCAGGTCCGGATCCCGCAGCAGGGGCACGGCCTCGCCGCCCCGTTCCGCGGTCAGCACCCGGTACCCCGCCTCCTCCAGCGCCATCTGCATGACCGTCAGCATGTTGCGTTCGTCATCGACAACCAGGACCGTGCGTTGCATCACTGTTCCTCCCCGATCCGGAAGCGCATGGCAAAGCGTGCGCCCGCGGTGCTGCCGGGGACCGCTTCCAGGACGGCGCCGCTGGCCTGGACCAGGGTGCCGGCCAGGGTCAGGCCCAGTCCGCTGCCCTGGGGCTTGGTGGTGAAAAAAGGTTCGAACAGGCGCGTCATCAGTTCCACCGGGATCCCCGGTCCGCTGTCCTGCAGGTAGACGATCACTTCGTTGCCTTCGACCCGCGAGCCCGCGCGCAGCGTGCCCGCGCCGTCCATCGCCTCCAGCGCGTTGCGCACCAGGTTGACCCAGGCCTGCTGCAGCAGCTCCGCGTCGGCACGGATACGGCACGCCCCATGGGTGAATTCCCGTTCCAGGTTCACCCCGTCCCGCCCCGTCAGCTGGGTCTGCAGGGCGCGTTCCAGCGGCACCGCCGGGTCGAGCAGCACCAGCTGCGGCCTGCGGTGGCGGGCCAGTTGCTGGAAATCCCTGAGCAACTGGTCGAGACGCCGGCATTCCTCGCGGGTCATGCGGCAGAGCTCGGCGCGGCGCTGCGGGTCGTCCGCCCTTTCCAGCAGCCGGGTCGCCGTGTTGATGACTCCGACCGGGTTGCGGATCTCGTGGGCCATGGCCAGCGCCAGTTCGCCGAGTGCGGCAATCTTGTCGCGCTGGAACTCACGCTGCTGCTGGTCGCGGCTCGCGCGCAGGGTCGCGGCCATGCTGTTGAACGCACGCGCGAGATCACCGATCTCGTCGCGCCAGTCGATGGGCACGCTGGCACGGAAATCCTGCGCCGCCACCTTCATCACCCCCTCGTGCAGCAGGGTGACCGGACGCACGACCAGACGTGAGAGCAGGTACCCGGTGACTGCCGCCACCAGCGTGCCCAGCAGTGCGACGGCCAGCGATACCGCAGCCTGGTCGGTCAGGAAACGGTCCCCGCCGTGATGTTTCAGCCCGCTGAACAGCACGGCCTCGACCCGGCCGCTGGAATCCACCACCGGGGTATACAGTCCCCAGTAGGCACCATTCTCGGCAGTTGCGCTGTACCAGGACCGGTGCTGGCGCAGCGCCCCGAACGCTGCGGCGGACAGGCGCAGCCGCAGCGGCGTGTCCTCCTCGGAAAAGGCCCGTGCGAAGTCGCCGTCGCGCGGATAGAACAGGCGCGTCCGCAGTCCGCTCATGTGGCCGAGCCGGGCCAGCAGCCTGCGGTCGAACAGCGTACCCAGCACCAGGCGATAATGTTTCGGCTGGTCGTGCGGATAGCGCACGATGGTAACCGCGGCGAGCAGGCTCTTGCCGGACTGGTCCGCCTTGAGCACGGCCGCGGCCTGACCCGGCTCCCAGGACGTGCCAAGACGCACCTGGGGGGAGGAGTAAATCTGCCGGCCCTCGGGGTCGAACACCTGGACGAGGTTGATGCCGAGTTCGCGGGCCAGGGGTTGCAGCTGGTGCGGGATCGGTGATTTGCCGGCTCTGAATTGCGGTGCCTTGCCGGCAGCCCGGTCATTGTACAGGTCGGCAAACAGCCGGCTGTTCCTGTTCACGCTCTCCAGCCAGTTGCTGTTGACCTGGGCGGCCTCGCGAATCCAGCGCTCGATGGAATCGTCCATGCGACCGGTGACCCACCAGGCGGACACCACCCCGGTAACCAGCACCGGGACCAGGATGATCACCAGCACCACCAGCAGCACCTTGCGCTGCAACCGGTTCAGATGGAATCCCCCCAGCAAGCTACACTTCACGAGACAACCTACAAAATTTGTTGATTCAGAATTTTAGCAACTTTTTATAATGCACAAGCAATTTTTTCTATACTACTGTTATTTATGCGAATATTTGCAAATACTTTTTTTGGCCCGTATATTGCTATAGCATTATTCCAATGCGCCCTTGTCCAAGGCAAGAGACATACCATGCTACACATTCATGACGTACACAGGGGCTTATCCCCCGCGTTGTTCGGCGCCCTGCTGGCTGCCGGTATCATAGCCGTGCTGGTCGTGCGGGCTGGCGGGGTACCGCCCGCCAGCGAGGTCGACTGGCTCAGCGAGCTGGCCGGCAGCGGCGATGCAGGTGCCGAGCTGCAACTCGGACTGGCCTACCGGGAAGGCCTGTACGGGCTCCCGCGTGACCCGCAGGCAAGCCTGAAATGGCTGCTGGAAGCGGCCCGCCAGGGCGACGCCTACGCCGCGGACGCTGTCGCCAATGCCTATGCCCAGGGCCTGGGCATTGCCGTCGACCCGCAGCAGGCCGCCTACTGGTGGGGCCGTGCCGCGCGCGGCGGCAACATCGATGCGCAGGAGCACCTGGGCGAAGCCTTGCTGGCCGAGGGGCATGATCGGGAGGCGCTGCGCTGGCTGCGGGCCGCCGCCGACCAGGGCGATATGCAGGCCCGGGAGGACCTCGCCCGGCTCTACCGCCAGGACATCCTGCCCGAGAGCGTGCTGCCCGATGCCGACACGCAGCGCGGGGAAAATCCGCTGGGGGTGCTTGGCGCGGAGCTCAATTCACCCGGTCTGAAGGCGCTGTACGACCTGTGGGATGCCGTGGAGACCGACATGCCGATCCTGCAGTCCACCGACAAATTGCTGGAGCGCGCCATCCGCGGCGACCCGCTGGCCGAGTACCAGCTCGGCCTGCGCTACCGCGACGGGGCCTGGGCGGTGCGCCGTGACCCGGTCAGGGCACGGGTCTGGCTGGAACGCGCCGCCGCGGCCGGCAACCGCAATGCCGCGCAGGCACTGAAACAGCTCGACAACAAGGGCTCCGCGACGGGCGTAAAATAACCGGAACCGACGACCTGCTCATCACTCGACAACAAGGAATCAAACAACACCCATGACAAACAAGGAATACCCGGTGTGGCTGCTGCAAATGTTACCCGTCCTTTCCTGGAAGGAGCGTGTTACCAGGGAAACGATTCGTGCCGACCTGATGGCCGGCCTGACCGTCGCCATCGTGGTGGTGCCGCAGGCGGTCGCCTTTGCGTCCATTGCCGGCATGCCACCGCAGTACGGTCTCTACGCCGGCATGATCCCGCCGATCGTGGCCGCCTTCTTCGGGTCTTCCTGGCACCTGATGTCCGGGCCGACCACCGCTGCCTCGATCGTGCTGCTGACCTCGCTCAGTGTCTACGCCGAACCGCTGACGCCGGAATACGTCGGGCTGGCGCTGACCCTCACCTTCATGGTCGGCGTCATCGAACTGGCGCTCGGGTTTGCGCGCATGGGGGCCGTGGTCAACTTCATCTCGCATTCCGTGGTGGTGGGATTCACCACCGGTGCCGCCATCCTGATCGCCAGCAAGCAGCTGAAGAATTTCTTCGGCGTTCCGATCCCGCGCGGGGGGCACCTGTTCGACACCCTGTCGCACTTCTCCCACCAGCTGCCGAACACCAATCCCTACATCCTCACCATCGCCATGGTAACGCTGGTGTCCGGCCTGCTGGTGAAGAAGCTCGTTCCGAAAATCCCGTTCCTGATCGTCGCGCTGCTGGCCGGCAGTTTCCTCGGGGTCGCCTTCGACTGGATCTTCGGCGAGGACACCACCGCCATCACCACCGTCGGTGCCCTGCCGCAGACGCTGCCGCCGCTGTCGATGCCGGACTTCTCGCTGGATACCATCAAGAAGCTGGCCCCGGCCGCACTGGCCATGACCCTGTTTGCACTGACCGAGGCCGTGTCCATCGGCCGTGCCATCGGCATCCGCACCGGCCAGCTGGTCAACGGCAGCCAGGAATTCATCGGCCAGGGCCTGTCCAATATCGCCGGCAGCTTCTTCTCGGGCTACGTCGCCACCGGTTCGTTCAACCGTTCCAGCCTCAACTACCAGGCCGGCGCCAGGACCCCGATGAGCGCCATGACCGCCGGGTTCCTGGAGATCTTCATCGTGCTCGCCATCGCACCGCTGGTCGCCTACCTGCCCACCGCGGCCATGGCCGGCATCCTGTTCATCGTGGCCTGGGGCCTGATCGACATCCCTGCGATCAAGCACATCTTCGCATCCAACAATTCGGAACGAGCCATCTTTTTGCTGACCTTCCTGTCCGCGCTGTTCCTCGACCTGGAATTCGCCATCATGGCGGGCATCCTGCTGTCGCTGGTGCTGTACCTGATGCGCGTCTCCAAGCCCAACATCGTGAGCCGCGTACCGGACCCGTACCTGCCCAACCGCAAATTCTCCAGCGTGGGGGAGGGCAGTCACCTGATCGAATGCCCGCAGCTGCACATCATGCGCATCGACGGTTCGCTGTTCTTCGGCTCGGTGGCCTACATCCGCGAGAAGTTCGCCCGCCTGGCCAAGCAGAAACCGGAGCAGAAGCACCTGGCCATCGTGGCCCAGGGCATCAGCTTCGTGGACATCGCCGCCGCCGACGTGCTGGCCAACGAGGCGGAGCGACGGCGCGCCCTGGGCGGCGGACTGTACCTCATCAATCCCAAGCAGGGGCTGTGGCAGTCGCTCGAGGAATGTCACGCGCTGGAGAAGATCGGCCCCAACAACATCTTCCGCAGCAAGTCGGCAGCCCTGCACGCCATCTTCCAGAAGCTGGACAAGAAGATCTGCGCCAACTGCAGTCTGGACACCTTCCGGGAGTGCGCCAGCGTCAATTGCAACTGCAAGCCGAACCCTGCGGAACTCCAGCCAGCGCCGCCGGCCGAGGCCGGCGCGCACGTCTGACCGGGTTCCCCGCCGGGACACCGCGGTGTCCCGGCGCGGGGCAATCCCCGGTAGCATCCCGGCCCGGATGAATCGTCCGCTGCTGCCTGCACCGGCCGCGCAGCGGCATCCGACACACTGAGAGGAAGCAGAACCGCATGCCACACCGTCACGGCCCCCGCCTGCGCCACCACATCCGGCGCAGCCAGCGCAAATTCATGTCCCCCTTCGCCTGGAAGACCCGCCTGGTGCTGTGGGCCGGCGCCCTGCTGGTGGGACTGATCTGCGCCCTGTTCGCCCTGCTGGCCGACCAGGCCGATCGCGTGTTTCGCTGGCTGATCGGAATCGGCCCCTGGGTTCCGCTGGTCGTGACGCCCCTGATGCTGGCCGCGCTGGCGTGGGCCACCCACAACCTCTTCCCCGGCTCGCAGGGCAGCGGGATCCCGCAGGCCATCGCGGCACTCGAATCGCGGCGCAAGGGCGCGGTGCTTTCGCTGCGCATCGCCGCCGGCAAGATCCTGCTCACCCTGCTGGGCCTGGTGGCCGGCGCCTCGATCGGCCGCGAGGGGCCATCGGTCCATATCGGCGCCTCGATCCTGTTTTCGCTGGGCCGTATCGCGCGCTTTCCCCCCCGCTACATGGAACGCGGACTGATCCTGGCCGGCGGCGCCGCCGGCATCGCCGCGGCCTTCAACACCCCGCTGGCCGGCATCGTGTTTGCCATCGAGGAGATGAGCAAGAGCTTCGAACAGCGCGCCAGCGGCATCGTCACCATCGGCGTGGTGATCGCCGGTGTGACCGCGCTGGCCCTGCTCGGCCCGTATCACTACTTCGGAACCTCGGACGCCTTCATGCCGGACAACTCCAGCTGGCTGGCGATCCCCGTGTGCGGGGTGATCGGGGGACTGCTGGGTGGACTGTTCTCCACCGCGCTGATCAGCGGCTCGCGCCGGCTCACCCCCGTCATCCGCCTCCACCCGTACCTGGTCGCCTTCGCCTGCGGCCTGGTGGTCGCGGTGATCGCGTACCTTTCCGACTACCATTCCTCCGGCACCGGCTATGCCACTGCCAAGGCCATCATCACCGGCCAGGCGTACTGGGACCCGGTCTACCCCGTGCTGAAGTTCGGTGCCACCCTGGCCTCGTACCTGAGCGGCATCCCGGGCGGCATCTTCGCTCCGTCGCTGGCCACCGGCGCCGGCGTCGGCGCCAATCTCGGCCACTGGCTGCCGATTGCGCCCATCCCGGTGATGGTGATCCTCGGCATGGTCGCCTATTTCTGTGGCGTGGTGCAGTCGCCGATCACGGCCTTCATCATCGTCATGGAGATGACCAACGACCAGGACATGCTGCTGGCGCTGATCGCCACCTCCTTCATCGCCTACGGTGCCTCGCGGCTGGTGTGCCCGCAACCGATCTATCACGCGCTGTCGGTGGCCTTCCTGCGCGCCGAGGAAAACGCGGTGGCCGCAGGCGCAGCGCCGCGCACGCAGGAAAGCACTGCGCGGTAGGAACATCCTGCCGAACGTGGAGATCACGGCCGCGCAAGCCTGCGCCAGATCCGGGGGGGCAGTGGTGGGCTGTGTGGTGTCCGCGCCGGGTGCGCATCGCGTGCTTGCGCAGCCCGTCACGCAGTGATGAATTCCCTGCCCCGTTCCGGGCCGGGGCTGCAGGTCACCCCTGATCCGGCAACGGCCAGTGCGGATTCCAGGCGACCTCCCACAGGTGCCGGTCCGGGTCCTGGAAGTAGCCGGCATAGCCGCCCCAGAAGGTATCCTGCGCAGGCTTCACGAGCACCGCGCCGGCATCCGCCGCCTGTATCAGCACCGCGTCGACCTCGGCCCGCGATGCGACATTGTGCCCGATGCTGAATTCCGTCGTGCTGGAGGATTCCTGCGCCATACCCGCGTCGCGCGCCAGGCTCGCACGCGGGAAGAGGGCCAGCCGCAGTCCGCTATCCAGCTCGAAAAAGGCCGCGGCCCCGTGCTCGAATTCCGTACCGACGACGCCCTGCGTGGCCAGGCCGAGCCCGTCGCGATAGAACGCGACCGCCCGCTCCAGGTCATCCACGCCGAGCGTGATCAGGCTGATGCGTGCCTTCATACCTGTTCTCCCCTTCCGCAACCGGAATGGTCTGCGGATGGCCGGTATTCCTGCGGGCAAACCCTGCAACGACCGGACCCGCACGGGACGGACGCCTCCGGGGAAGATGTATCCGCCACCGGCACCAGGCCGCTACAGTCCCGCACGAAGTGCTCTACAGGTAATTCTGGCAACGCCCCGCTTAAGGCAAGCTTACGCACCTCGCCGGCTGACGGGCTGGCATGCCGCTGCCCGGGCTGCCGCGCGCGCCGTATGGTGCGGCGCGACTGCATCCTGCACGGCCAGCCACAAGCGTCGTGACGACAGGGCCCGGGCGGGAGAATCCGCTCACTCCTGCCGCGGTGGCACGGCGCCACCGCGGTCGCCGAGCAGGCGGCGCACGACCACGAAGAACACGGGCACGAACAGCACGCCCAGCAGGGTGGCGCCGACCATGCCCCCCATGACGTCGGTGCCGATGGCGTGACGGCTGTTGGCGCCGGCGCCGGTGGAGATCGCCAGCGGCAGCACGCCGAGGATGAAGGCGATCGAGGTCATCAGGATGGGCCGGAACCGCAACCGGCATGCCTCGAGTGTGGCATCCAGCAGATCGCGTCCCTGCTGGCGCATGGTGTTGGCGAACTCGATGATCAGGATCGCATTCTTGGCCGACAGGCCGATCACGGCAATCAGCCCGACCTTGAAGTAGATGTCATCCTCCAGGCCGCGCAGCCAGGTGAAGCTGAGCGCACCCAGCACGCCGAGTGGCACCACCAGCATCACCGCCACCGGGATCGACCAGCTCTCGTACAGCGCGGCCAGCGCCAGGAACACCACCAGCAGCGACAGGGCGAACAGGATCGGCGCCTGCTGTCCGGAGATGATCTCCTGCAGGGACTGGCCCGACCACTCGTAACCGATACCGGCGGGCAGGTCCTTGTGGACGATGTCGGTCATCGCCGACATGGACTGCCCCGAACTGTAGCCGGGCGCCGCGGAACCGTTGATCTGGATGGCGGGGTAGCCGTTGTAATGATCGATCGCCGGCGGGGCGATATCCCAGCTCGAAGTCACCACACTGGAGAGCGGCACCATGTTGTCGATCCCGCCCTTGCTGCCCGGGATGTAGTAGCGGTCGAGGTCCTCGATGCGGCTGCGGTACGGGGCATCCGCCTGCAGCAGCACCTTGAGCACGCGCCCCTTGTAATTGAAGTCATTGGCATACACCGGGGAGAGCATCATGCGGATCGCGCTGTAGATATCCGCCAGCGACAGGCCCATGGACTGTGCCTGCAACCGGTCGACATCGAGATGCAGCTCCGGTGCCTCCTCGAGCTGGTTGGGGCGCACGCCGGCTAGCGTGTGGTTTGCCGCGGCCTTGCCGAGCAGGAGATTGCGCGCGGCCAGCAGCTGCGCCTGGCCCAGGCCGGCGCGGTCCTCGAGCCGGAAGTCGAAACCGCCGAAGCGCCCCAGCCCGCGCACGGTCGGCAGGTTGATCACGAAGATACGCGCGCCCTTGATGGCCTGCAGCGCACCGTTGGCCCAGCCCAGGAAGGCATTGATCTGGGTATCCGCCGTGTGCCGCTCATCCCATGGCTTGAGGCGGACGAAGCCGAGCCCCACGTTCTCGCCCTGGCCGACGAAGCTGAAACCCGCCACGTCGAACACCTTTTCCACCGCCGGACTCTTGTGCAGGATGCCTTCCATCTGGTGCAGCACCTCACCGGTGCGTTCTATGCTGGCACCGGGCGGCAGCTGCACGAGTGCCAGCACATAGCCCTGGTCCTCTTCGGGCAGGAAGCTGGTCGGCAGACGGATGAACAGCAGGGCTGCGATACCCACCAGGATGGCGAAGGCCAGCATCCAGCGCGGCGTGTGGCGCAACGCCTGCGACACGCGCGCCAGGTAGCGCCGGGTCAGTCCGGTGTAGAAGCGGTTGAAGCCGCGCAGCAGGATATTCGGCTCGCTGTGCACCGGCCGCAGCAGACTGGCGCACAGGGCCGGGGTGAAACTGAGCGCCATCAGCGCCGAAATGCCCATGGAAATCGCGATGGTGAGCGAAAACTGGCGGTAGATCACGCCCACGCTGCCGGTAACCAGCGCCATCGGTATGAACACCGCGGCCAGCACCGTGGTCATGGCAATCACCGCGCCGGTGATCTGTTTCATGGCCTTGCGGGTCGCCTCCTTCGGCGACAGGCCTTCCTCGGTCATGATGCGTTCCACGTTCTCGACCACCACGATGGCGTCGTCCACGACCAGGCCGATGGCCAGCACCAGCCCGAACAGGGTCAGCACGTTGATGGAGAACCCGGCCAGGTACATCCCGGCGAAGGCACTGGTCAGCGCCACGGGCACCACCAGGGTGGGGATCAGGGTGGCACGCAGGTTCTGCAGGAACAGCAGGATGACCAGGAACACCAGCACCACGGCCTCGAGCAGCGTGTAGATCACCTCGCGGATCGAGATACTGATGAACTGCGTGCTGTCGTACGGCACCAGCCAGCTGACCCCGGGCGGGAAGTAGTCATCGAGCTCCTTCATGCGCGCCCGCACGGCGGCGGCCACCTGCAGGGCATTGGCGTCCGGCGACAGCAGGATCGCGAATCCCGCGATGGGATCGCCATCCAGGTGCACGTTATGCCCGTAGGATTCCGCCCCGAGCGCCACGCGCGCCACGTCCTTCAGGCGCACACTGCTGCCATCCGTGTTGGTGCGCAGGATGATGTCGCCGAACTGATCCGCCGTGGTGAAACGGCTGGCGGCATTGACCGAGGCGCTGAAGCCCTGACCGGGGGGCGCCGGCTCGGCGCCGATTGCACCGGCGGCGACCTGCACGTTCTGCTCGCGCACCGCGTCGAGCACCTGCTCGGCGCTCATGCCGTAGCCATGCAGCTTGTCCGGGTTGAGCCAGATGCGCATGGCATAGGCGGCGCCGAACAGACTCGCGCTGCCGACACCGGGCAGGCGCTGGATCGAATCCAGTACCTGCGCGGAGATCAGGTTGTTGAGCGCGTAGGTGTCCATGGTCGGATCCGTGGATTGCAGCGCCACCACCATCAGGAAATCGTTGTTCGCCTTGTCCACGACGATCCCGTTCTGCACCACCTCCTGCGGCAGACGCGGCACGGCCACGCTCAGCCGGTTCTGCACCTGGACCTGGGCGATGTCGGGATTCGTGCCGCTGGCAAAGGTCAGCGTGATCTGCGCCGTGCCGTTGGAACGCGAGGTGGAGTCGAAGTACAGCAGGTCATCGACACCGGTCATCTGCTGCTCGATCACCGCGGTCACGGTCTTCTCCATGACCTCCGCGCTGGCGCCGGGATAGCTGGCGGTAATGCTGATCTGGGGCGGTGCGATGGGCGGGTAGGCCGACACTGGCAGGTTAAAAATGGCGGCCGTCCCGCCCAGTGTGATGAGGATGGCGATGACCCAGGCGAAGATCGGCCGGTCGATGAAGAAGTGCGGCATCGGTCAACCGGCCTCAGTGCTTGCCGCCGGCGGCGGCGTCGGCCGCCGGCACGGCCTTTGCCGTCGCCCCCGGCTGGACCTTCTGCAGGCCGGCCACGATAACCCGGTCACCCGCGGACAGCTCCCCGGTGACGATCCAGTCGCTGCGGGTCATGCCATGGGTCTGCAGGCGGTGCATGACTACCTTGCCGCCGGCGTCGACGGCCAGGGCATAGGCCCCCTGGGCGTCCCGCGCCACCGCCGCCTGCGGCAGCAGGAAGGCGTGGTCGAGAGTACCGGTCGTGAGCTGCAGGGTGACGAACATCCCCGGCAGCAGGGTGTGGTCCGGGTTTGGCACGCTGGCGCGCAGCGATACCGCGCCGGTCGCCGGGTCGACGGCGAGGTCGGAAAAGTCCACGGTCCCGGTGTGGTCGTAGGGGGAGCCGTCCGGCAGCTGCAGCGTGACACTGGCCGAGGGCTGTGCGCCCGCACCGCTGCGCAGATCACGCATTTCGTTCACGGACAGGCTGAAATTCACGTATACCGGGTCGATCTGCTCGATCGTGGTGAGTTCGGTCACATCACCCTGCCCGACCAGGGCCCCCTCCGTGACCAGCGACCGCCCGGCGCGGCCGGCAATGGGCGCGGTCACCGTTGCATATCCCAGGTCGAGCCGGGCGCTTTCCACATCGGCCTGCGCCTGCTTCACGGCGGCCGCCGTGCTGCGCTCCGTGGCCAGCGCGGTATCGAGATCCTGCT
Organism: uncultured Ectothiorhodospiraceae bacterium; assembly: GCA_964443845.1. GTDB lineage: Bacteria > Pseudomonadota > Gammaproteobacteria > UBA9214 > UBA9214 > UBA9214. The sequence goes on along the minus strand of CAYUFA010000018.1, from coordinate 21,894 downwards.
TTGAAATCAGCTGCTTGGTTGCCAGATCGCGGTAGCGGCCGGCAGTGGCTGCGGCGTTGGCCGCATCGGCCCGGGCCCGCGCCAGGGCGGCCTCGCGCGCATGCAGCGCCGCGGCCAGCGGGGCCGGGTCGATCCGGTACAGCACGTCCCCCCGGGCTACGTCGGTGCCTTCCCGGTAGACGCGCTGCAGCACGATGCCGGCCACGCGCGCGCGCACCTGCGCCACCCGTGTCGGTGCCAGCCGCCCGACCAGTTCCCGCTCGAGCGGCACGCTGCGGGGCTGGACCTCGAGCACGCTCACCTCCGGCGCGGGTGGCGCAGGTGGCTGCTGCGAGGTTGTCCGGTCACAGGCCGCCAGCAGCAGGCCGGCAGCACCCAAGGTCAGGATCACGCTTCGATACATCATGAGGTTCCTTTGGCAGATCGACAGCCGGACGAGGGCCAATTATGACCCAAGGTTGCCGGTAAAACGATTGGAAACAGCGACCAAAATCCAGTCCCCTGCGCCCGCCCGTCCGGGGAACCCGGCGCCGCTGCGGGCTCGACCGGGTAGTCCGAACACACCTCGTGCAGGCCCGCACCAGCTTCCGGCCGCGTCTCCGGAGACAGAACACCTGTCGCCAGCAGCACCACCCGTGCTGACCGGACCGGCACACCGGAAAACACCGAGCATTGATCGATGTCAATCAGGCGGGCCCGCAGGACCCGCGGCCCATGCCTGCCGACATGTCATATCCTGCACCCCGCCCTGCCTGTCTTCTCTACCTGCGGCGCCAACAGGAATTTTCTGCAGCGCTGGCCGCCGTAACTTCCATGCCGGGTGTGTTGGGACCAAATCCGGATTTCAGTTGATTCATGTCAACGAAACAGCCAATTTCACAGCAGAGAATGCACGGACAGTGAAGGAAAACAGCTAACAAGCAGGCAGCAATGAGCCAACACATTATCTTTGACGCCGACCTGATCCGGCGCTACGACCAGAGCGGGCCCCGCTATACCTCCTATCCCACGGTAGCGCAGTTCCACGCCGGAATCTATGAGTCCGACTACCGGCTCTGGGCAAGAAACAGCAACGAAGATCTCATTCCGCGCGGCTTGTCGCTGTACTTTCACATTCCGTTCTGCGACACCGTCTGCTTCTACTGCGCCTGCACCAAGGTGGTCACCAAAAACCACGCGCGTGCCATCAGCTACCTGCAGTACCTGTACCGCGAGATCGCGCTGCAGGCGAAACTGTTCGATCGCGACCGTACCGTGGAACAGTTGCACTGGGGCGGCGGCACACCGACCTTCCTCGACGACGCCCAGATCCGCGAACTGATGGAAGTCACGCGCAGGAATTTCACCCTGCGCGAGGATGACCAGGGAGAATACTCGATCGAGATCGATCCGCGTTCGGTGGACCGGAACAAGCTGACCACCCTGCGTGAATGCGGCTTCAACCGGGTCAGCCTCGGCGTACAGGATTTCAACCCCGATATCCAGCAGGCTGTAAACCGGATCCAGGGTATCGAGATCACGCGCGACGCGGTGCTCGTGGCACGTGAACTCGGTTTTCGCTCGATCAACATGGACCTGATGTACGGGTTGCCGCTGCAGACGGTGGACACCTTCACGCAGACCCTGCGACAGGCGATCGACCTCGGGCCGGACCGCATCGCGGTCTACAACTACGCGCACCTGCCGCAACGTTTCAAGCCGCAACGCCGCATCAACGAGGTCGACCTGCCGTCGCCCGACGAGAAACTCGATATCCTGCAGGAGACCATCCAGCTCCTCACCGCTGCCGGCTACGTCTACATCGGCATGGACCATTTTGCCAGGGAAGACGACGAGCTCGCGGTTGCGCAGCGCAACAGCACCCTGCAGCGCAATTTCCAGGGCTACTCCACGCACGGTGACTGCGACATCATCGGCATGGGCATGTCCTCGATCGGCCGGGTCTGCGACAACTACAGCCAGAACGCCCGCACGCTCGAAACCTATTACCAGAAGCTGGATGCCGGCACCCTGCCGCTGGAGCGGGGTATCGAACTGGAGCCGGATGACCTGCTGCGGCGCGAAGTCATCAACCGCCTGATGTGCCACTTCCACCTCGACATCCGGGCACTCGAAACCGAATGGCGGTTCAGTTTCCCGACCCACTTCAAGAGCGAGATTGCCGCGCTCCAGGAGATGCAGAAGGACGGACTGCTGACCCTGGACGCGGACTACCTGCAGATCCTGCCGGCCGGACGCCTGCTGGTGCGCAACATCTGCATGGTCTTCGACCGCTACCTGCACGGCAGCAACGGCAGTACGCGCTTTTCCAGGGTGATCTAGGACCCGGGAGCCTGTCCGGGTCATCTGTGCGTGGTTGCGGCACCTGCCGCGACGCGGGACATGGCGCGCCGGCAGCCGGGCGCTGGCGGGGTAATCAGTGGCGGTGCAGCCGGGGAATGAAGCGTGTCAGGCCTGCTGGCTGAGCGAGGGGTTGCTGACGCACGGCTCGACCATCTGCCGCAGCGTCTCGAGATCGACGATGCCCACCTGGCGACGATTCACCCTCAGGATATTGCGCTCCTGGAACTGGGCGAACAGTCGGCTGACCGTCTCGATCGCCAGGCCCAGGTAATTCCCGATGTCCTGGCGTGACATCGGCAGGTTGAACTCGGTGGGGGACAGGCCCCGCGAACGGTAGCGCGTCGAGAGGCTCAACAGGAACGAGGCCAGCCGCTCCTCGGCGGAACGTTTGCCCAGCAGCATCAGCATGTGCTGGTCCGAGGTGATCTCACGGCCGACGAGCTTCATCATCTGCCGGTTCAGGCTGGGGAGTACATGGCACAGGCTCTGCAGACGCTCAAACGGTAGTTCGCAGATGCTCGACGTCTCCAGCACCACGGAAGCGCTGGCATACGTGTCCCCGCCCAGTCCATCCATGCCGGCCAGTTCCCCCGGCAGGGTGAAACCGAGCACCTGTTCCTCGCCGTCCTCGGTAATGCAGTAGGATTTCAGGGAGCCGGCACGCACGGCATACAGCGCATAGCTTCTGTCACCCGGTCGAAACAGGTGCTGGCCCGGCTGCATGGGCCGGTGCCGGATCACGATGTCGTCGAGCTGTTCGAGCTCCTCCTGGGCCATGCCATGCGGCAGGCACAGGTCGGCCAGCGAGCAGTTCTGGCAGGACACCTTCAGATCATCGAGATTGAGCGTATGGTTCTTCTTTGCCATCTGTGTATTCCGTATCCGGGCAGGCGGACAGGTGCGCCATCAAACGATCACCCCCGAAAGCATAGTTCAGATTCCCCGCTGCGCTGGAGGGCTGACGCACCCGGCCGTTCCAGACGACCGGATACCATATCGGGACAAAACAATAACCGAATGGTATCAATGATATCTTGTAGTTATATCGCACATTCCGGAACAATACACGCGGAATTTCCACTAACCCCATACCGCCCACCCGGGAGCCCGCCACGTGTACCAGAACGTCATCGACAAACTGCAGCGGCTGGAGACCTTCTCCACCGCCCCCCTGGCGGGGGGGCTGATCGGCATCGAGAAAGAAAGCCTGCGGGTGGGTGCCGACGGCATCATCGCCCAGACCCCGCACCCGGCCGCGCTGGGTTCGGCGCTTAAACACCCCTGGATCACTACGGATTATTCCGAAGCCCTGCTGGAACTCATCACCCCGCCGTTTCCCGACGCCCTGCCCGCGCTGGAATTCCTGCAGCAACTCCAGCAGTTCGTCTATCACCGCATCGATGGCGAATTGCTGTGGTCGGCCAGCATGCCATGCGTGGTCAAGGGCGAGTCCGGCATCCCGATCGCCCGCTACGGCCACTCCAACAGCGGCCTGATGAAGACCGTATACCGGCGCGGGCTGGGCTACCGCTATGGCAAGGTCATGCAGGTCATTGCCGGCAACCACTTCAATTATTCCTTTCCGGAGTCCATCTGGCCGCGACTCCGGGAACTGGAGCGGGATACGCGGCCGCTGCAGGACTTCATCGCGGACCGCTACTTCGCCACCATCCGCAACCTGCTGCGCATCGGCTGGCTGGTCCCGTGGCTGTTCGGCGCCTCACCGGCGATCTGCAAGTCCTTCCTCAGCGGCGTACCCGGGCGCCTGCTGGAATACAACGACAACAGCTACTACAGCCCGTACGCCACCTCCCTGCGCATGTGCGATATCGGCTACCAGAATTCACGCGAGGCGGAACTGGGTTTCAAGGCCAGCTACGACAGCCTGGATGCCTACGTCGACAGCCTCACCCGCGCCATCACCACCCCCTGCCAGCGCTACGCCGACATCGGCATCAAGGTGGCCGGCGAGTATCGCCAGCTGAATACCAACATGCTGCAGATCGAGAACGAGTATTACAGTTCGGTGCGCCCCAAGCAGGTCCCGGGGCCGTACGAAAAACCCACGCACGCGCTGGCGCGCCGCGGGGTACGCTACATCGAATTGCGCTCGCTGGACATCAACCCCTTCGATCCGCGCGGCATCAACGAAAACCAGTGCCGGTTCCTGGAATGCCTGATGGCGTTCTGCCTGCTCGGCGACACCCGGCCGCTGTCCAGCGTGGAACGGCGCGAGATCGACACCAATCTCGACGCCGTGTGCTACCGCGGGCGGGAACCCGGACTGCAGCTGGCGCGCGGCGGCAGGGAGATCGGGTTGCAGCAGTGGGGCGCGGAGATCTGTGACACCTTGACCGCAATTGCCATCACCCTGGACCAGGACCGGGCGGACACACCCTACCAGGCAGCCCTGCAGGAGCAACTGGATACCATCCGCAATCCCGAACGGACCTTCTCCGCGCGCGTCCTGCGTGAAATGCAGGAACACGGCGAGGGCTATTTCGACTTTACCTGGCGCGTGTCCATGCAGCACCGGCGTCACTTCATGGAACTGCCGGAAGACCCGGCGCGCATCGCGCGCCTGGAACAGGTCGTGCAACAGTCCATCGCCGACCAGCAGACCCTGGAAGCGGCAGAGACCCAGTCGTTCGACGCATACCTCGCCTGGTATTTCGCCCAGGCACTGTAGCCGCCGCCCCGGCGGCGAACGGGGTCGGTGCCAGCCTTACATTCGCCTGCAGGCAGGCTCCTACGGGCACGAGACAGTGCAGGGTGCGGCGTGCAGGTGCGACCGACAGACTACCCCGCCAGCACGAACCCGATCCCGGCGAGGTAAAACCCGGCCGGATACCACCAGCGCGGTGGCCGGGCCGCGAAATATGCCAGCACCTGTGCCAGCACGACGCCCATGATCATGTACAGCGGCACCACCTGCAGCGAGGTGTAGTGATGCAGATCTCCCGGCAGGTAGTAGAAGTAGAACGTGCCGTAGCACAGCAGGAAGAAACCATTGGCGAGAAATTCCAGCAGCGGCCCGTCGATGCCGGCGGCAAGCCCCTGCAGCCAGTGCGGCCGGATACGGATGCGCCAGACCCGCAGCACCTGGTGCAGGAGGTGAAAATAATAGCCATACACCGGCCAGACGATGAAATTCACCGCCGAGGTGTAGCCGTCATGGATCGGCCAGACCCGGTATTGCCAGAGCGGCCTGCCGGTGAGCAGGAAATACAGCTTGCCGAGGTATACCTCGCAGACGATGGCCACCAGGAACGCCACCGCCATCGAGAGCGCCAGTTCGTAGGCATCGATACGGATCCAGCGCCGGGTCAGCAGGCAGGCCAGCAGGTAGAACAGCACGATCCCGACCAGCGCGCCGGACAGTCCCTCCAGCAGCGGCAGAAAAAAGCGGGCCGCGATCATGCCGTTACACTGCGATGCCGTACCAGGTCCAGGTGCAACACGGCCGGGCAGGCGCCTAGATGTGCGAGACCAGCCTGGCCTCGGGCACCATCTGCTGGATGGCCGAGGCAATCTCGAAACGGATCCCCTGAATCGGCCGGATCGACACCCACAGCAGGTTCAGCCGCAGGTTGAACTCCGCGAATACCACGGCGTGGCGGAAGCGGGAGAGCGCAAGATGCACGTCCTGGATGGCCGCATCGACCAGGCATTTCGGCTTGTCGTGCAGCCCGGGAATCAGGATCATGAAATCACTCAGCGGCCTGCCGTGTTCGTCGCATGACGGCACGCGCTTGCGCAAGGGTTCCGCGCTGGTATCGAAGGCAACGGCAGGCTTGGGCAGATTCATGGGCGGCGCTGACCTCGTTCCCCGGCTCCCGGACCATGATAGCGGCAAACCACGAAGGCTTCACAGCTATTTTGGCCGGCCCCAGCAGGCCTGTATTACTGGCATAGCAATCAATGGCATAGGAAAATACGCCCGGCCGGCAGGGCGCACGCGGCGCCCGGCCGGCGACCACGGGTGCCGGTTCCGCCCCGGCACCGGCAGAGCCCTGCCTGCCCCGTTGGTGGATACGACGGCAACCCCTATACTGGCCCGCTTGGCATACCAGGGGAACAGGGTGCGGTTTGCGGAATTTCACCTGCCAGTGTGGAGCAACGCTGTATTTCGAGAACGTCGAGTGCCTGAACTGTGGACGGGCGCTGGGCTTCGATCCCGACCTGCTGGCGGTGACCAGCCTGGAACCCGATGGCGAGGAATTCTGGCGGGCAGCCACCGGCAGCCGCTATCGAATGTGCCGGAACCGCACCATGTACCAGGCCTGTAACTGGCTGATACCCGCCGGGGACGACCACGCCTGGTGCCGCGCCTGTCGCCTGAACAGGACCATCCCCGATCTCGACAAGCCGAACAACCTGAAACACTGGCGCACGCTGGAAAACGCCAAGCACCGTTTGCTGTATTCGCTCTACAGCCTGGGATTACCGGTGATCGGCCGTGACGGGGATCACCGGCACGGGCTGGGGTTCCGGTTCCTGGAGGACGGTCCCGCCCCGGTCGAGGATGAACGGGGGACCTACCAGCGCGTCATCACGGGGCACAGCTACGGCATGATCACCATCAACCTCTCCGAAGCCGACCCGGCCAGCCGCGAGCAGATGCGGGAACAGATGAATGAATCCTACCGTACCCTGCTCGGGCATTTCCGGCATGAAAGCGGACACTATTACTGGCGCCGTCTGATCACGCGCCGCGCCCACCTGAATGACTTCCGCAGTCTGTTCGGCGACGAACGCGTCGACTACAACAAATCCCTGTCCGCGTACTACAGCAACGGGCCGGACCCGGGCTGGTCACGGCACTGTGTCAGCGCCTATGCCTCCGCACACCCGTGGGAAGACTGGGCGGAAACCTGGGCGCATTACCTGCACATGACCGACACCCTGGAGACCGCATCCTGCTATGGCCTGGTCCACGCGCTGCAAACCGCGGAATCCCGGCCGGCCATGGATGATGCGCCGGACCAGCCCGATTTCTACAGCATGTGCAGCAACTGGGTAAACCTGGTGCTGGCCATGAACGCGGTCAATCGCAGCATGGGCCAGCCCGACGCCTATCCGTTCGTGCTGTCATCGGAGGCCATCGAGAAACTGCACTTCGTGCATCGTATCGTGACGCAGCGCAACGAGGATGATGCTGGCGGGCACGGCGAGTGAATCGCGGCGCTGCGCGAATTGTGCTAGGGTACCCCGCACACGCGCAACCACTCCCGTTCAACCCTGCAAGGGCACACCGGACCGCATGGCCATCCGCTGGAAGGACTACCGGGCGACCGGTTTCCATGATGAACTGATCCGTGGCAGCGGACGACCACGCGATGCGGCCCGCTTCCTGACCCGCTGGCTGTCCCGGCTCCGGGACGACGATATCCGCGAGCGCAAGGCCGCCGCCGAACTCGCCATTTCGGTCATGGGCATCACCTTCACGGTGTACAGCGAGGAGGGCGGCTCCATCGACCGTGCCTGGCCGTTCGACATCATTCCGCGCATCATCGACAAGCGGGAATGGGACGGTATCGAGGCCGGCCTGCGCCAGCGGGTACAGGCCCTCAACCTGTTCATCGACGATCTCTACCATGACCAGAAGATCGTCCGGGAGGGTGTATTCCCGCGCGAACTGCTGGCCGATTCGGTCAACTTCCGCAAACCGTGCATCGGCATCGATCCTCCGCTCGGGGTATGGGCGCATATCTGCGGGTCCGACCTGATCCGTGACCGGGACGGCCGGGTCTACGTACTGGAGGACAACCTGCGTGTGCCGTCCGGGGTGTCCTACATGCTGGAAAACCGCAAGGTGATGAAGCGTGTGGCGCCGGAGCTGTTCGAGAACGCATACATCCAGCCGGTCGACGATTACCCGTCGCAGCTGTTCGACATGCTGGCCTCGCTGTCGCCACGCATGGTGGAACATCCCGAGGTGGTGGTGCTGACGCCGGGCATCTACAACTCGGCCTACTTCGAACACGCCTACCTCGCGCAACAGATGGGCTGCGAACTGGTGGAGGGCGCCGACCTCGTGGTGAGCGAGGATGACTGCGTGCACATGCGCACCGTCGACGGACTGTCCCGGGTGGATGTCATCTACCGCCGCGTCGACGACCTGTTTCTCGACCCGGAGGCATTTCGCAAGGATTCCCTGGTCGGCGTGCCCGGGCTGTTCCGCGCCTGGCAGAAGGGCAACGTGGCACTGGCCAATGCGCCCGGTTGCGGCGTTGCCGACGACAAGGTGGTGTACGCGTACGTGCCCGACATCATCCGCTATTACCTGGGCGAGGATGCGCTGTTGCCCAACGTCCCGACATTGCGCTGCAACGATCCGCAGCAGCGCAAGCACGTGCTCGCCAACCTGGACAAGCTGGTGGTCAAGCCCGCCAACGAGTCGGGCGGCTACGGGATGCTGATCGGCCCGCAGGCCTCGAAGCGGCAACGCAGCGAGTTTGCGCGCCGGATCCGCCACGACCCGCGTAACTACGTCGCGCAGCCACTGGTCACACTGTCCACCGCACCCACCCTGGTGGACACCCACGTCGAGGCACGCCACCTGGACCTGCGCCCGTTCATCCTGTCCGGCCAGCAGATGTACGTGACCACCGGCGGCCTGACGCGGGTGGCATTGCGCAAGGGTTCGACCGTGGTCAATTCCTCCCAGGGCGGGGGCAGCAAGGACACGTGGATCGTCGACCTGGAGGGTCACTGACATGCTCTCGCGGGTCGCCAACCGGATCTACTGGATGGCGCGTTTTCTGGAACGCGCCGAGAACATGGCCCGGCTGGTCAACGTCAACTCGCACCTGTTGCTGGACCTGCCATCGCGCGTCCAGGTCGGCTGGCGCCCGCTGGTCGAGATCCTCGGCAGCGAGACACAGTTCGAACAGAACCACGAGGGCTACGATGAACGCGCCGTGGTCCGGTTCCTGGTCGGCGACCCGCAATACCCGTCTTCCGTGATCGGCTCGCTCGCGAGTGCACGGGAGAATGCCCGTACCGTGCGCGACATCATCCCGCGCGAGGCCTGGGAACAGATCAACGAACTGTACCTGAATGCCAGGAAGCACCTGCCATCCGCCTACGGCCAGCGCAAGCGCTACGACTACCTGAACTCCATCATCCTCGGCAACCAGCAGGTCACCGGCCTGCTGGCCGGTACCATGTCACACGATACCGGCTACGCCTTCCTGCGCATCGGACGCAACCTGGAGCGCGCCGACATGACCTCGCGCATCATCGACGTGCGCTCGGCCGACCTGCTGCCCAGCGCCGACGCCCTGACTCCCTTCGACAACATCCAGTGGATGAGCGTGCTGAAATCGCTGACGGCCTACCAGATGTACCGGCGCGAGGTGCGCCTGCAGGTGCGGCGGCCGGACGTCATCAACTTCCTGCTCAGGAATCCGCGCTTCCCGCGCTCGATCTATCACTGCATCAGCACGGTCGCCGGCTGCCTGCAGGACCTGCCGCACAACGAATCCCCGCTGCGCCACGCCAGCCACCTGCAACGCCTCATGTCGGATGTGACACCGGAAACACTGGACCAGCCGGGACTGCATCGCCTGATCGACGAAATCCAGCAGAATGTCGCGGACCTCGACCGGTTGCTGTCCGAGGCCTATTTCTATGTCACCGCGGCGGGCCAGTCGTCCGCCTGAAGACCGCAGCGGGTGTACGGGGAGGGTACCGGTGCGCCACCGGCCCGGGTCAGGGCCGTAATGTATCGCGTACCTGCTCCAGCCGGCTACGCACCTCGCCGGCCAGGTTCGCGATGTCCGCCTGTTCGACCAGCCCGAGCACCGCCGCCGGGTCCATGAAACCGACCGTGATGGAGCCGTCCGCTTCCTCGCGCAGCAGCACGTTGCAGGGCAGCAGCAGGCCGATATCCGGGTCGGCATCGATGGCCTGGCTGGCCAGCACCGGGTTGCAGGCGCCGAGAATGACGTAGGCGCGGCGGTCGATGTCGAGCTTCTTCTTGAGCGTGGCCGCGACATCGATCTCGGTCAGCACGCCGAAACCTTCCTGCTGCAGTGCGGCCGTGACCCTGTCCCGCACCGACTGCATATCACCGTTTACCGTTACCTTGAAGCAATACATGTGATGTTCTCCGCTGCGCAGGGGCCGGTTGTATTCCCGGCCGCCGCGAATACTCCGGCGTCTGCCGGAATGCGCCGTCCCGGACCCCGCTCAGACCCTCCCGGTCAGCCGCAGTTGCGCCTCGCGGTACCTGGCCGCGGTCCGCTCGATGATGTCCTGCGGCAGCCGCGGGCCCGGCGCGGTCTTGTTCCAGTCCAGCGTTTCCAGGTAGTCGCGCACGAACTGCTTGTCGAAACTCGGCGGGCTGACGCCCGGATGGTAGCTGGCCGCCGGCCAGAAGCGCGAGGAATCCGGGGTAAGAATCTCGTCGATCAGCACCAGTGCACCGCGTTCATCGACTCCGAATTCGAACTTGGTGTCCGCAATGATGATACCGCGATCCAGCGCGTATGCGGCACACTTTTCGTAGATGCGCAGGCTCACGTCGCGCACCTGATCCGCCCGTTCCCGCCCCAGCAATTCCACCATGTGCCCGAAATCGATGTTGATGTCGTGCGCGCCGGTCGCGGCCTTGGTCGAAGGCGTGAAGATCGGCTCGGGCAAGCGCTCGGCGAGTTGCAGGCCGGCCGGCAGCGCGATGCCGCATACCGCGCCGTCCTGCCGGTAGTCCTTCCAGCCGGAACCGATCAGGTAGCCGCGCACGATGGCCTCGACCGGCAGGGCCTGCAGCCTTCTGACCACACTGGCCCGGCCCGCCACCTGCGCCCGCTCGGCCGGGTCGGGGAGGACCTGTTCCAGGTCCAGCCCGGCGAGGTGGTTGGCGACGATGTCGCGGGTGAACTCGAACCAGAAATTCGACACCGCGGTCAGCACCGCGCCCTTGCCCGGCACCGGGTCAGGCATCACCACGTCGAAGGCCGACAGCCGGTCGGTGGTGACGATCAGGAGGTGGTCGGTCCCGACGGCGTAGACATCGCGCACCTTGCCGCGCAGCAGCAGCGGCAGGCTCTTGATTTCCGACTGGTAGAGGGTTTCCAGCATGTGCTGCTCCGGCCCACGGCTGAGCGTGCATTGTAGCGTCCCGGCACCCCGGCCGGGGGATTCCGGCCGGCCTTTTTTCATGCCCGGGCGGCCGTCCCGGCCCGCCCGGGCGCAGTCGCCCTTTCCCCGCGCGGCAGGGATGCTAGAATTGCTGGCTTTCACCGCCACAACAATTGGATAGCAGCATGAGTGAAGCACCCTGCGTCGGCCTCGTCATGGGCAGCAGCAGTGACTGGGAAGTCATGCAGCACGCCGCCACGATCCTCGAGGAATTCGGCATCCCGTTCGAGTCCCGCGTGGTATCCGCGCACCGCACTCCCGACCTGCTGTTCGAATATGCCGCCGGGGCCCGGCAACGCGGCCTGGCCTGCATCATCGCCGGCGCCGGCGGTGCCGCGCACCTGCCGGGTATGCTGGCAGCCAAGTGCACGCTGCCGGTGCTTGGCGTGCCGGTGCCGGGCCGTTACCTGAAGGGGATGGATTCGCTGCTCTCGATCGTACAGATGCCGAAGGGCATACCGGTGGCCACCTTTGCCATCGGCGAGGCCGGCGCTGCCAACGCGGCCCTGTATGCCGTCAGTCTGCTTGCCAGCGGCGACTCGCGCCTGGCCACGCAACTCGAGCGTTACCGCCGGCAGCTCGAGGACAGCGTGCAGGCCATGCAGCTGCCGCCGGCATGATCCTGCCCGGCGCCACCCTCGGGGTCATGGGCGGCGGCCAGCTGGGCCGCATGTTCACGCTGGCGGCGCTCAGCATGGGCTACCGAGTGGTAGTGCTCGACCCCGACCCGCACAGCCCGGCCGGCCACATCGCCAGCCAGCACATCCAGGCCGGCTACACCGATCACGCGGCCCTGCAGATGCTCGGCGACGAATGTGCCGCGGTCACCACCGAGTTCGAAAACGTGCCGGCCGACAGCCTGGAATTCCTGGCCCGGCGCTGCGCGGTGCGACCGGGCGCCGACGCCGTGCGTATTGCCCAGGACCGGATCCAGGAAAAACAGTTCATCAACGGCCATGGCCTGCCGACCGTGCCGTTCCACGACATTTACGAGGCCGCCGATCTCGAGGCCGGATTCACCCGCCTCGCCGCGCCACCCCTGCTGCTGAAGACGGCCACGCTCGGGTACGACGGCAAGGGCCAGTTCCGGGTCGATACGCCCGCGCAGGCCGCGGCTGCCTTCGAACAGCTGGGTAGCCGTCCCTGCGTGCTGGAGCAGGTCGTCGAGCTGGCCTGCGAGATCTCCGTCATCCTCGCGCGCAGCGCCGGCGGGGCGACCGTGCATTACCCGCCCGGGGAAAACGTGCACCGCAACGGCATCCTCGACACCACCATTGTCCCGGCGCGCGTCGCTGCCGGCACGGCCGGGCGCGCCGTGCAGATGGCCACGACGCTGGCCGCAGCCATGGACTATTGCGGGGTGCTGGCGGTGGAATTCTTCGTCACGCACGGCGGTGAACTGCTGATCAACGAGATCGCCACCCGGCCGCACAACAGCGGGCACTACACGGTGGATGCCTGCGTCACCTCCCAGTTCGCACAGCAGGTGCGCTGCATGTGCAGTCTGCCACCGGGCGCCACCGACCTGCTGTCGCCGGTGGTCATGACCAACCTGCTCGGCGACCTGTGGCAACACGGTGCCCCGGCCTGGCAGCACGTCCTCGCCGAGCCCCGGGCCCACCTGCACCTGTACGGCAAGCACCACGCGCGCCCGGGACGCAAGATGGGACACATCAACTGCCTGGCGGACAACCCGGACCGCGCACTCGGGCTGGCCGGGCGGATCCGCGGGCAGCTCGGATTCTGAAGATCGAGAGAACCCATGCTGAATACCCTGCAACGCCAGCACGACTTCATCACCGGTACGGTCAGCCACACCGAGCGGATGGCCTCCACGGCCGGCGGTTGCGTGTCCAGCTACGCGATCCTGCTGGTGAGCAATCACTACCCGGGCGCACCCGGCGCCCTGCTGAGCGTACCCTCCACGGGCGCCGTGCTGCTGTTCGCCGTAGCGCATGGCCCGCTGTCACAGCCGCGGCACGTATGCGGCGGTCACATCGTCTCCGCGCTCATCGGGGTTTGGTGTTTCCAGCACCTAGCGGGGACCTTCGTCGCCACCGCGCCGGCCGCCGTGACCGGTGGCCCGACCACGTACGAACTGGGCTACCCGTACATGCTGGCGCCGGTGCTGCTGAACGCAACGGTGATCGCGCTGGTTGCGGTGCTGTTCAACCATCCGTTCGCCCGGCGCCGCTACCCGGGCAACTCGGGGGTGACCACGCATTACGGGTTCGCGCGCTGGATCCGCTACGAGATCGAGCGCAAGGGCAAATACCGGCCGCGCGTCGACTAGCGTCTGCCGCATCATCCTGCACGCCCGCGCTGCGCAGCACCCGGGAAAGCGTGCACCAGTCAGCCACGGAGAGCACATGACAGAGCGCCAACCGGTCGTGCCGCAAAACGGGGAGGAAGGCGTCTACCACGCGCCCTGGGAACGGGTGTTCGACCGTATCATCACCCCGTTCGAGGAATTCATTCACCGCGAAACCACCAGTGGCCTGCTGCTGATGGCCACGGCCGTCGCTGCCCTGGTGCTCTCCAACAGCACCCTGGCCGACGCCTACCTGCACCTGCTGCACATGCCGGTCCACGTCGGCGTCGGCAGCTGGTCGCTCGACAAGAGCCTGCACCACTGGGTCAACGACGGCCTGATGGCGCTGTTCTTTTTCGTCGTCGGCCTGGAGCTCAAGCGCGAATTCCTGGTCGGCGAGCTGGCCGACCCGCGCGCAGCGGCGCTGCCGGTGATCGCCGCGCTCGGCGGCATGATCATGCCGGCAGTGATTTACCTGGCCATCAACCCGGACGGTGCCGCGGCACGTGGCTGGGGGATCCCGATGGCAACCGATATCGCGTTTGCACTCGGCGCCATCGCTCTGCTCGCGGGCCGGGTACCCAGGGCACTGATCATGTTCCTGGTGGCGCTGGCCATCGTGGATGACCTGGGCGCCGTGCTGGTGATCGCGGTTTTCTATACCGACACCATCATGCCGGTGCCCCTGCTGGCGGCCGGCGGCCTGCTCGGTGTGCTGCTGTGCTTCAACCTGTTCGGGATTCGCCGGGCCCTGCCCTATTTCCTGGTGGCGGTGCTGTTGTGGTATGCATTGCTCGAATCCGGCGTGCATGCAACCCTGGCCGGCGTGCTCGGGGCATTCACCATCCCGGCGCGGCCGAAGTACGATCCGGCCCGTTTCAGCGGCTACGTGCGCGCCCTGATGGAACGCTTCGACCGGTCGCTGCAGACCGGCCGCAACATCATGACCAATGACGACATGCGTGCCATCGTGCAGACCCTGGAAAACGGCGTGCAACGGGTGGAGGCGCCGCTGCAGCGGCTGGAACACGCCTGGCACATGCCGGTAGCCTGGTTCGTGATTCCCGTGTTCGCATTGTGCAACGCTGGCATCCCCCTGCACTTCGGGGATCTCGGCAACACCCTGCAGCACCCGGTCACGCTCGGCGTCAGCGCCGGGCTGGTGCTCGGCAAGCTGGTCGGGATTGCCGGCAGCAGCTGGCTGGCCCTGAAACTCGGGATTGGCCAGCTGCCCGCAGGTACGCGCTTCACCCAGATCATCGGCGTGGCCCTGCTGGGCGGCATCGGCTTTACCATGTCGATCTTCGTGGCCGAGCTCGGCTTCGCCGCCCAGCCGGAGCTGCTGCTGATGGCCAAGACCGGCGTGCTCAGCGCCTCGATCGTCGCCGGCGTCAGCGGCTTCCTCTGGCTGTACGTGGCCGGCCGGCCGCGCGCATGAGTGAACGATCCTTTCTCGACCTGCCCCTGCTGGGGCTGGTTCTGGCCAACCTGCTACCCCTGTTCGGCGTGCTGTACCTGGGCTGGGATGTCGGCTCCCTGGTGGTGCTGTACTGGGTCGAGAACGTGATCGTCGGTGGCTTTACCGTGCTGCGCATGCTGGTCGCCGGGCGGTTGCGCGCCCTGTTCCCGGTGCTGTTTTTCTGCCTCCACTACGGCATATTCTGCGCCATACACGGTCAGTTTGTACTGCAGCTGACGGGCTTCGCCCAGACACCGGTGGCGCCCCCCTCCGGACTGCCGTTCCCGCTCGGCGGGTTCGCGGACCTGGCCCGGCAGATCCTGCAGGCTGCCCCCCCGGATTTCCTGCGTGCCTGCCTGGCCCTGCTGGTCAGCCACGGCGCCTCGTTCCTGCTGCTGTTCATCGGCCGGCAGGAATACCGCCACGCGTCGGCAAACCAGCTGATGGCGGCACCCTACAAGCGGGTTGCGCTGCTGCACATTGCGGTCATCGCCGGTGGTTTCCTGGTCCAGCGCATGGGTTCCCCGCTGGGCCTGCTGGTGGCGCTGGTGACCCTGAAAATCGTAATGGATATCCTGTTGCACCGGCGTTCCCATGCCGCCGCGGCACGCCACGCCGCCAGCCGCGAGGAACCACAGGCGGCACCGGACCGGCCGGCGTGACCGGTCACGGTGACCCGCACGGCAACCGCTGGTCGGCTAGAATAGAACCTGTCCCGTCCTCCTGCGGCGCGCTCTGCAGGGCGGGACCGGTCGAGCCGTGTCAGCAGCGCCGGCCGGCACCTTGCAGGAGTCTTTCCATGACTGAAACCGAACACGTCGATCACGGCCCCGGGATACACATTCACCCGCCGCTGATCTTCGGTTTCAGCATCCTGTGCGGCATGGGGCTCAACCACCTGCACGCATTGCCGATCCCGGGCATCGAGGATGGCCGGATCGCCGGAGGCATCCTCATTTCCATTGCCATCCTGATCGCCTTCTGGGCGCTGATCGGTTTCTACCGCGCCGACACGGAAGTGCGCCCGGACCGACCGGCCAGCGCACTGGTGACCAGCGGCCCGTACCGGTACTCGCGCAACCCGCTGTACATCGTGCTCTCCCTGGTACAGGCCACCGCCGCCCTGTGGCTGAACACGCTGTGGGTGCTGCTGCTGGCGCCGGTATCCATGGTCATCATCCACTTCTACGCGGTCCGGCGCGAGGAGCGCTACCTGGAACAGCGGTTCGGGCAGGATTACCTGGACTACAAGCAACGCGTACGGCGCTGGCTGTAACATGGGCATTCTCGACCGATTGTTTCCCGGCACACCCAAACCGCCCGGCCCGGAACAGGAAATCAGCCGGATCATCGACCGTTTCACCACCGCCACCATTATGGGCATCGACCGTGAGGACCTCGGCCGCTATCCAGCCAAGCAGTACAAGGTCATGGCCTTTCACTACGGCGCGATCGAGTACCTGGCCGGACAATACGGGCTGGAAGAACTGCAGACGCTGGGGCTCTTCGTGGCCTTTCTCGACAAGTACTTCAACCTGCCGGTCACCGAGACCGGCAGCATTGCCGAGCGCCTGCAGGGCTTCCGGGACGACCCTGCACAGCAACGCTTTCTTGCGGCGGGCGTGGACATTTTCCGGCGCTGGCACGAGCACAACGAACGACGCGCCCCCCTGGAACTGGGCGTCATGCTGAAGGACGCTTGAGCCGGAGAACCCTGCAACGCCTGCTCGCCGAGGTGCGCGGCTGCCGGACCTGCGCCGCACAGCTGCCACTCGGCCCGAATCCGGTCCTGCGGGCCGGGCACCGGGCGCGCCTGCTCATCGTCGGCCAGGCGCCGGGTACCCGGGTCCATGGCACCGGCATCCCCTGGAACGACCCGAGCGGTGACCGCCTGCGGGACTGGCTGCAGCTGGACCGCACACAGTTCTACGATGAATCCCGGATCGCCATCATCCCGATGGGCCTGTGCTATCCGGGCAAGGGCCGGTCCGGAGACCTGCCGCCGCGTCCGGAATGCGCGCCGCAGTGGCACGACCGGCTGCTGGCGCAGATGCCCGACCTGCGCCTGAAGCTGCTGGTGGGCAAGTATGCGCAGGACTATTACCTCGGCAGCCGGCGCCGGTCGCTGGCCGACACGGTGCGTGCCTACGAGGAATACCTGCCGGAATTTTTCCCACTGCCGCACCCCTCGCCGCGCAACCTGCGCTGGTTTCGCAGCCACCCGTGGTTCGAGGCCGAGGTGATCCCGGCGCTGCGCAGGCACATCACGGCGCTCCTGCGGGAGGGCGCCGGGGCCGCGCCGGGACCGACC
This sequence comes from uncultured Ectothiorhodospiraceae bacterium, assembly GCA_964443845.1. Taxonomy (GTDB): domain Bacteria; phylum Pseudomonadota; class Gammaproteobacteria; order UBA9214; family UBA9214; genus UBA9214. Next base: position 4,323 of record CAYUFA010000018.1, on the reverse strand, counting down.
GGGCACGCTCCGGCACCGGCAGCAGACTCGCACCGCTGAACCGGTCCATGCTCCGGCACGGCTCCCGCCGTTCCCCCGCGCCCGCAAGCGCCGTCCGCACCTCGGACGAGTGCCGGGCGGCAGCGGCCGCCGCCGGCAGGGCCGGAACGTTTGCAAATGCGTCTCAGTCAGCCACCCAATCCGGTCATGGATGCGGAAATCGCTTGCGACAGCGCCCGCAAATACAGCTTTTTACCGGCCTGCTTGCTAGAATTTCCAGCTGGTTCCGCCATGCCACATAGATATCAACTACTCAATACCGTCCGGTCTCCGGCTGACCTGCGCACCTTCAACGATGCGCAACTGGTCCAGTTGGCGGCCGAAGTGCGTGAATTCCTGCTGGAATCGGTCTCGACGACCGGCGGGCACCTTGCCGCCGGGCTGGGCACCGTCGAACTGACCATCGCGCTGCACCATGTCTTCAATACCCCGTATGACCGCCTGGTCTGGGACATCGGGCACCAGGCCTACCCGCACAAGATCCTCACCGGCCGGCGCGAGGCCATGCACAGCCTGCGCCAGCGCAACGGGCCGAGCGGCTTTCTGAGCCGCACGGAAAGCGAGTACGACGCCTTCGGCGCCGGCCACTCCAGCACCTCGATCAGTGCCGCACTCGGCATGGCCGTCGCAGCGCACCTGCGGCACGATGCACGCAGGACGATTGCGGTCATCGGCGACGGCGCCATGACCGCCGGCATGGCATTCGAAGCGCTCAACAATGCCGGCGACATCGATTGCGACCTGCTGGTGATCCTGAACGACAACGAGATGTCGATCTCGCCGAATCGTGGCGCACTGCACAACCACCTGTCGCGCCTGCTGACCGGCCGGATGTACACCGGCATCCGCCAGGGCAGCAAGCAGGTACTCAACCGCTTGCCGGGGGCGCGTCATTTCCTGCGCCGGTGGGAGGAACACCTCAAGGGCATGATCCTGCCCGGCACCCTGTTCGAGGAACTGGGATTCAACTACATCGGCCCGGTGGACGGCCACGACCTCCCCAACCTCGTCGGCACCCTGCGCAACATGCGCAAGCTGCACGGGCGCATGTTCCTGCACGTCGTGACCCGCAAGGGCAAGGGCTATCACCACGCCGAGCAGGACCCGTGCGTCTATCACGGCGTCACGCCTTTCAACCGCGCCACCGGCGAACAGAGCGTGTCCAGCGGCAAGACCTACAGCGATGTGTTCGGGGACTGGCTGTGCGCCATGGCAGCGGACGACGAGCGTCTGGTGGGTATCACGCCCGCGATGTGCGAAGGTTCGGGGATGGTGGAGTTTGCCCGCCGCTTCCGCAACCGCTACCACGATGTCGGCATTGCCGAGCAGCATGCCCTGACGTTCGCGGCCGGCATGGCCTGTGAAGGCTGCAAGCCGGTGGTGGCCATCTATTCCACCTTTCTGCAACGCGCCTACGACCAGCTCATCCATGACATCGCGCTGCAGAAGCTCGACGTGACCTTCGCCATCGACCGCGCGGGCCTGGTGGGCGCGGACGGCGCCACGCATGCCGGGGTATTCGACCTGAGCTTCCTGCGCTGCGTGCCGAACCTGCTGGTGATGGCGCCTGCCGACGAGTCCGAGTGCCACCGCATGCTGACCACCGCGTACCGCCACGCAGGTCCCGCCGCGGTGCGCTACCCGCGCGGGACCGGTCCCGGGGTCATGCCCGCCGCGACCCTGGAACCGCTGCCGGTCGGCAAGGCTGAAGTCCGCCGCAAGGGCAGCCGGGTCGCGATCCTGGCCTTCGGCAGTCGCGTGGCCGCCGCGCTGGAGGCTGCCAACGCGCTGGATGCCAGCGTGGTCAACATGCGCTTCGTCAAGCCGCTCGACACGGAGATGATCCGCGCCATGGCAGGCACGCATACCCTGCTCGTAACCGTGGAGGAAAATGTCCTGGCCGGTGGTGCGGGCTCCGCAGTCAATGAGGTGCTGCATGCCGCCGGCGCCTCGCTACGTATCCTCAACCTGGGTATCCCCGACCGCTTCGTCGAACACGGGGACTACCAGTTGCAACTCTCCGAGTGCGGTCTGGACGCAGCGGGCATCGTCGCGTCCATCCAGGCTGCACTGGACCAATCCCGCACCGGGACCCAGTCTTCCGGCCGCCTGGTGCTTGGCTAGCCTGAATCGGGGGGACCCGCGTGCGGCGGCTGTCGCCGGCAGTTTCCTCCGCGCGCCAGAATCCTGTAAGCACTTGTAAATGAAGATAAAAATATCACGTCAGTAGCGTTTTCTGTAAATATACTGAATACTATAAATTGTATAACGCATTGTAATAATTAATAATATTTGGACGCCCCCTGCCGCGCCGCCTGCATTGCCCCCGCATGGCCCCGCGTTCGCTGCCGGTAATTCCCCGGGATACCCCGGAAATTGGCCGATAAATACTGAATACACTAATTATCTATATATAAAAACATATTTATAGTTAATCAAATAATGTTTCAACATATTGTTTAATAATTATTTTTCATCCTCACCATCCACCGGGAGCCGGTAGGCCTCCATGGCGAGGGACTCGTTTTCCTGGTTTTCCATACTGTTTTCACGGTATTTGCCCCGGCGCTGTAAATGGGTTTCCAGGGCATCCTTTTTCCGCGGGATGCTCTCCTCCCCGTACATGATCTGGCGGACCATGCGGTCGCCGAATTTCATCAATTCCAGATCATCGCCAAGCAGTCGCTGCATGGTCTCCGGGTCCAGCTCGTAGGTGGTCTGGAATCCCTCGCTCCTGATGAATTCCCGGAACCGGTCCAGGTCGTAGCTGGCCATGAAGAAGAACTTGCGGCTGGTGAGTGACATCTTGCCGATGTAGGGACCGGCGGATTTCACCTTGAGAATCTGCTGGCGCCAGAGCCGCCCGTGTTCATCGTACTCCTCCAGGCCCTGCTCCGCGCGGTACTCGTCGATGGTCAGCTTGCGGTCTTCGAAGTGGCCATGGCAGTGATCCTCCCGGACCAGGGCATAGGAGGCGCGATCGAAGTTCTCGTCCTGACGACGGGTCGACAGCAGGCCGACGGGGTAGTAGCGGCAGGCGGTCGGACGGTCTGCGTAGACGCTGCAGCCTTCCTCGGTCATGAACTGGCAGGCAGTGCCTCCCTCCACGGGCTTGAGTTTGACCCCGGCGACGCTGTCCTTGCCGAATTCGAAGGGGGTGGTGTACTGGTGCAGGAACTCGGTCGAGGGCATTCCCAGGCGCTGCTTGAGCCGGATGACGTCATACGGCGTGAGCATGATGTCGATATTGCGGCAGCAGGCATTGAAGCAATCGATCCCCTTGTGGCAGTGGAACTGGATCACCGCATCACCGGAAAGCTGGTTGGGCAACACCGGGCTGGTCGGGATCGGGGACTCTTCAATCAGTTGTTTGTCGGACATCTCTACCACCCTGCTGATTAATGGGTAGGAGCGGATCCCATCCGCGACCGGCTGCGGAAGATTTCATCGCGCATGAGATGCGCTCCTACAAAAAAATTCAAAAGGGGTCAGTACCCTTTTTTCAACCCGGTGCTTCATCAATAGTACCGGGGATGCACAAAAAGGGTACTGACCCCTTTTAGATACATTCTGACACCGCTGAAAAAAAAGCCCGGGTACCGCGAGGTACCCGGACTCTCAAGGTCATACTACTGCTCGGGTACTACTTGAACAGCTTGGACTTGTCGACCAGATCCGTGTGGGCGCGCTTGAAGCAGGTCCACGTGTGGGTCTCCTTGTCGTAGATCGAGTTCACGAAGCACTTCCAGTTCTCCTCGTCCACGAAGTTCTTGTCCATGCGATAGTAGAAGCCCGGGTAGCGGGATTCCTCGCGGAACTTGATGTGCTGCATGTGGGCCTCGGCCGTCAGGATACGGTGGTAGTTCTCCCAGGCACGCAGCAGCTCGTGCAGGTCCTTCGCACGCATCTTCCTGGCGTCTTCCTTCAGCATACCCAGCTTCTCTTCCGCCACGTCCAGCATGGTTGCGTTGGTCGTGTAGTAGGTCGCGACACCGGCCACGTACTCGTCCATGATCTTCTGCAGGCGGAACTGCAGCATCTTGGGCGTGATGTAGTTCGGGTTGATGTCGATCGCGGTCGAGTAGTCCTTGAACTCCAGGTAGGTCTTGACCGGCTGGTAGATCTCGGCGACCAGGTCCTCGACGGAGGCGTCGAGCTCCGGCTTGAGATCCTTGTTGTCCAGGCAGTACTTCACCATGGACTTGGCAGCCATACGGCCTTCGGCATGGGAACCGGAGGAGAACTTGTGACCGGAGGCGCCCACGCCGTCACCGGCGGTGAACA
>CAYUFA010000017.1:30609-47034 GCA_964443845.1 uncultured Ectothiorhodospiraceae bacterium | reverse complement strand
GCGCCCGCCCCGATGAGTGCTCCGCCGCCCACCCCGGTTCCGCCACCAGCGGCTGCTGCGCGCCCGGCAGCGCCGGCAGCGTCGGAACCAGCCACCGCTGGCAATCAGCCAGAGGCGGCCACATCCCGTCCGGCAGCGTCGGAACCAGCCACCGCCGGCAACCAGCCAGAGGCGGCCACCGCCCCTGTGGAGCCGGAGCGGGTTACGCGCGGCTGGCGCCAACGGAACCGGTATCCCCGGTCCTACGCCTCACCGTACAGCGACGAGTCGTGGGAAGCCTACCGCAAGGAAAGGCAGGCCCGCTACGAGGCGCGCCGCAAGGCGCTCGAGAAACAGCGCGAGGAGCGGCGGGCGATGGAGAAGAAATGGCGGGACGCCCGTGACAAATACCGCGAGGAGGAACTGGATAGCTGGCTGAAGATGGCCGAGGAGCGCGAGGCCGCGGATGCCAGGCGTTTCGGAACCATGCGGGACCAGGCCGAGGAGCAGCACAACTACCTCGTGCACAATCACGAGAAAATGCTGCAGGAAGCGCTGAAGGAGCAGATCGATACCGCCAACCGCCAGGAAGCACTGCGCAAGAAGGCCGAGGAGCGCCGCAAGCAGCTTGCGGCGCTGCGTGAAAAGCTCAGGGGCATGTCCGGTGAGGAGCGCTGGAAGTATATGCAGAAGCATCACGACGAAGTGTTCGGCACGCCCGAATCGCACAAACCGCCGCCGGCAGCTCCCTGAATCCGGCACGCAGCTACCCGGTCGCGCCCGGTAGATACCGGGCGCGACCGCGCTGGAACTGTCGTAACCAGCGCCCACCCCGCCACAGCGGGTTGCGGGCTCGGTCCCGCATCGGTCCGGCCACCCTCCATGCCGCGTGCTGCGGATCGGTACCGGCCCAGGAGACCGATGCGCGGCCTTGAGGCCGGTTGAGGTTGCCGGACGCAGTGCCCCGGCCCGGTAATCCTGCCCGGCGGGGCAATCGAAAGGCTGGAAACGCAGGCGGTCAGGACGTCTGCGTACGCTTGGTATGTTCCTGTTCGGCTTCCCTTGCAGTGATGGCGGACAACAGGGAAAGCTCTTCGCTCAGCAGGCGCAGGATGTCATCCATGGCGATGATACCGAGCAGTTCACCGGTGGTTTCCCGGAGCACCGGGACACGCCGGACACCACGGTAGCGCATGCGCTGTGCGACCTCGATGATGCTGTCGGACTCGGCCACCTTGAGCACCGCAAACGTCATGATATCCCCGACGGTCACGGTGTCGACCGGAACCTCGTTGGCAATGACCTCGATGACCAGGTCGCGGTCGGTCACAACCCCGATCGGGCGGGTCACGCTGCCCTCCTGCTCGACCACCAGCAGGCACCCGACGTGGTGCTTGCGCATCAGCCTTGCAGCGTCGGTCAGGCTGCTGTCGCGGGTGGTGGTTACGACCTGGCGTTGGCAGATGTCTCCGGCTTTCACCTGTTTGCTCCCGTGCTGGTGACGCTCGTTATCCTGCAGGAACCTCGGAAAAGTGTAAGCCCCCCCGGATACAGGGCCCTTGATACAGGTCAAAACGGCTATCCGCGGGCGGCCCGGCTTCAGTCCCCGAGTCGTGCACCGTAGCGGGCGTACAGCCATTTCAGTGCCAGCGGGGGGAGCAGCGTGGTACCGGCGATGACGATGATGAGGCCGGCATAGATGTCGTTGCTGAAGATATTCCCGCTGCGGCCCAGTTCGGCGAAGATCAGCCCGACCTCGCCACGGGGCACCATGGCCAGCCCGGTGACCGTGCGCAGCAGCCACGATTCGCGCATCAGTACGGCCCCGGCGAATTTCCCCGCGATGGCGACCAGCAGGAACAGCAGGGAGAACTGCCAGATGAAGGCGGAACTCCAGTCGACCTGGCTCAGGTCCAGGGACAGGCCGACCATGACGAAGAAGATGGGTGTGAACAACTGGATGATCGGGGTCATCTGGCGCTCGATGCGGTCGGCGAAGGCCTGGTCGGTGTGCAATGCCGTGCCCAGGGGCAGGAAAAACCGCCGTGACAGGGCCAGGCCGGCGGCGAAGCCCCCGAGGATCTCCGGTGCGCCGAAGGCATGCGCCAGCCATGAGAACAGCAACACCAGCGAAATAATGGTGGTCGGGATCAGCCCCGGCCGTCCCCGCCGCAGGTCGACCCAGCGGATCAGCTTCGAGATGAGCCTGGCGCTCACCGGTGCGAGGATGAAGAACGTGGACACAAACAGCAGCACCTTCCCGGCATTGACGAGATTGATGCCGCCACCAATGGAGAATTCGTACAGCAGGGCCAGCAGTACGACCCCCAGGATATCATCGAGCACGGCGGCACCGATGACGATCTGGCCTTCCCTGGCGTTGTGGCGGTTGAGATCGGCAAGGACCCGCACCGTGATCCCGATACTGGTCGCCGTCAGCGTTCCGCCGATGAACAGCGATTCGAGCAGTGGCATTCCGAACAGGCCGGACGCGGTGAAATAGCCCAGCCCGAACGGGACCACCAGTCCGCCGAAAGCCACCAGGAGCGACTGGTTCCCGGCCTCGATCAGGCGCCGGACGTCGGTTTCCAGGCCGACCTCGAACAGCAGCAGGATGATGCCGATCTCCGCCAGCATGCGCAGGACCTCGTTTGGTTCGAGCACACCCAGCAGGCTCGGTCCCAGGACGATGCCGGCACAGAGTTCGCCCATCACGGCGGGAATCTGGAGCATCACGGCCAGTTCCGCCAGCACCCGGGCGCTCAGCAGGATGATCAGCAGGTCCAGAAAAAAGGTATGGGCTTCCATTCGGGTCGGTTCGCTCGCATCCGGGAATCGTAATTGTGGACTGTTTTTATTATAAATAGAGTCTGGTGGGCCGATATGACTGCTATCAATCGAGGCAAATTCCATTCCCGATGTACTGGCTGTCTTTCAAAAAGAAGAAAGAAGAACAGGTTACCGGTCTGATCCTGCCCGGTGGGGGGGCTCGTAACGCCTATCAGGCAGGGGTCCTCAAGGCCATCGCGGACATGCTGCCGGAAGACGCCGCGAATCCTTTCCCGGTAATCTGTGGCACGTCGTCAGGCGCGCTGAATGCCGTGTTGCTGGCCAGCAGTGCGACCCGTTTCCAGGAGGGCGTGGACCGGCTCTGGGGAATCTGGTCGAACTTTCACATCGGCAAGGTTTTCCGGGTCGACGGCAAGACCGCCCTGAACAGTGCCCGGCGCTGGATCGTCACCTTTGTCTTCGGCTCACTGGTCAGGAAGCAGCCGGCATCGGTACTCGACAATTCGCCGTTGCGCGAACTGCTGGAGCGCCATATCCGCTTCGCCAGGATCCAGCAGGCGATCGACACCGGCGCGCTACGCGCCGTGTCGGTCACGGCATCCGGCTATACCACCGGCACCTCGGTGGCTTTTTATCAGGGTGTCAAGGAGCTGGTACCGTGGCAGCGGACCCGCCGCCGAGGTCAGCCGACGGAGCTCACGCTGAATCACCTGATGGCATCCAGTGCGATCCCGGTGCTGTTTCCAGCGGTGAAATTGCGCAATGAATATTTCGGGGACGGCTCCATGCGCCAGACCGCCCCGCTCAGTCCGGCGTTGCACATGGGCGCCAACCGGCTGCTGATCATCGGGGTGCGCAACCCGCGCCAGGATCCACCCCAGGAAGACGAGCGGGAGACCCCCTACCCGAACATCGGCCAGATATCGGGATATATCTTCGACAGCCTGTTCATGGACAGCCTGGATGCGGACATCGAGCGGTTGCGCCGGATCAATCACACCGTGACCGAAACGCGCGACAAGCGCGTCGAATATAACGATACGTCCTTACGGCAGATCGACTATCTGCTCATTTCACCCAGCAGCGACGTGCGCGAGATCGTGGAAAAGTACATCGACCGGTTCCCCCGCACGATACAGGTCCTGCTCAAGGGTATCGGTGCCCTGACCCGTGAAGGCCGCCCGCTCATGAGTTACCTGATGTTCGATTCGCACTTCTGCAAGGAGCTGATGGAACTCGGCTACCAGGACGGGATGGCGGCACGCGAACAGATCCTGCACCTGCTCGGCCGCGATGACCTGCTCGAGAAGGAAGCCGCCAGCTAGATCCGGTCCGGACCTTCCTGCGGCATTCCGGGAGGCATGGCGGGCATCCGACTCCGCGGGTGCCCGTGGCAGGAGCACGGAGCGGCCCGCCCGGTCAGCGGTGCAGCCGGTTCTGGTGCCGCCAGCGGTTCACGATATCCTCGATGTCCAGGTCGTTCAGGCCGGCGCTCCAGTGGCGGTAGAAGTCGACGCTGGAACTGTTCGGTACCGGGTCCGGCTTGAACAGCTGTACCCGGGTGGGCAAGGGCACCGCGAGTCCCATGATCAGGGCTTCGCCCTGGCCCAGCGAGGACAGGATGTCGACGAAGTCCCGCTCGGCTTCCGGTACCAGATCCTTGACGTATTCCTGGTCGTCCGGGTTGGTCAGGCGCAGGCAGATGAAGGTGTTGCACTGTGCCAGCACCGTTTCCGACAGGTCGTGCGGGCGCTGGGTAACGACAGCCAGGCCGACGCCGTACTTGCGCCCTTCCTTGGAGATGCGCTGCATCGACTGGCGCGTCCCCTCGTACTGCAGGTTGCCTTCGCGCGGGATATACGCGTGTGCCTCCTCGCAAACCAGCAGCAGCGGGAATTCCTTGAACATCGGGTTCCAGTAGTTGAACTCGAATGCCAGACGCCCGACCTGGGCGGTGACCACGGGCCGCACGTCGAACGGCACGGAGCTGAGATCGACGATCGTGATCTGCGCGCGTGGTTCGCCGAGTCCGACGAAGTCACGCAGCAGGGCGGGCAGCGAGTCGGAGGACGTGCGTTGTTTCGGCTTGAGCAGGAAATCGTAACGCGCGTCGTTCATGCGGCTCTGCAGACGCATCAGGAACTGGTCGAACAGGCCGGCCAGTGGCCCCCTGTCCTTGCCGAAATTGGAGGTCATTTTGTTGGCGTTTTCGAAATAGCCGTATAGCTCCTGCAGCGAGAAATAGACCGGGGAGTCGATGGAGATATCCCCGATCCCCAGGTCCTTGTTCGATTTGTTGCGCAGTTCATGCACGCTGTCGCGCAGGAACGCGATCTGTGACGAGGCAGAGGCATCGTTGCGGTCGATCAGCAGATCGACCAGTTCGGCGAACGTCATCAGCCAGTAGGGAATTTCCAGGTCACGCGCATCCAGATAACGTGTGGTTCTGCTGTCAAAGGCATAGTGGCGCTTGCCCTCATTGTCTTCCCAGCTGTATTCACCGTGCAGGTCGAGCAGGACGATGTGGGCATTGCGCATGGTCTTCACGGCACGCTGCAGCAGGTTGGCCACCGTCCAGGACTTGCCGGCGCCGGACTGGCCGAGAATGGCGAAATGCCGTCCGAACAGCGAGGCCGGGTCCAGGCAGACGTCGATACTGCTGTCGGCGGAGGCGTTGCCGACGGCAAACCCCTGGGCGCGGAACTTGATGAAGATGGATTCCACATCTTCCTTGTTCACGGTGTGTACCTCGGCACCGGTGACCGGATAGTTCTTGACGCCGTTCTGGAAGGTGCCGCTACGGACGATTTCACCGAGCGGGATCATGTGCACGACCCGGCTGAGACCCGCGCCGGACGGGTCGGGCATTTCGTTGATCGAGGTGATCACTGCCAGCAGCTTGATATTCCCCTGGATGATCGCGACATAGGACCCGGGCTGGCCATACAGGTCATCGTTACTGCCGCCCCGTATCCGTGGCAGCCGGCCCTCGTTGTCATTCACCATGCGCGCGGTCATGGCACCCGTGCTGATGCTGGTCAGGTGTCCAATCAGTGTTTTCGTGTACGGAGTCATCGACGGTTACCTTTGACGGGGAATCCCTGTTGCGGCGGTAGTGTCCACTGGCGAATCGGTCCCGGTTACCGCTCGTCCGGCCGGACAGACGAACCACACAGGTCTTTAACGGCCGTTGCAGAAAATCTATTAGATTCAGGCAGGGAGAACACAGACCCGCGGGGGAATCAGCAGCTTGCCGTCGTGTCGGGGGCGTGTTGCGGACAGCGATGAGGGGTATGCCGCCGCGGGCGGTTGCCCGGCCGGTGAAGGGCGCTGCTGCCTGGCCCGGGCCAGACAGCAGCGGAAACGGATGGTGCTTAGTACGAGCCGCGGGCGTCCGAGTACATCAGGTGGCGGAACATGTTGCGGTAATAGACCACCGCGCTGTTACCCCCCGCCTTGACGTCAAAGATCTTCCAGTCGCCATGGGTGCGGTAGAACCGGAACTCGAGCCGGGTCGGAATCCCGTTGGGCTCCATGATCCAGACGTTGACCCGCACGTCGTTGCTGTCCTGGCCGCGTGGCGTGAAGTAGCGGATCGGCTGGTCGGTATAGCTGACCAGCTTCGATGCCAGCGTCTCCATGAATGAATCCTTCAGTTGTTCCTCCATCATGGCGCGCTGCTGTGGTGACATGCGCTGCCAGGCGCTTCCCGCCGCCCACTGCGTCATGTAGTTGAAGTCAAAATAGGGTTCAATCTCGGATGTCATGAATGCCAGGGCTTGTTCCCGGTCCTGTGCACGACCGCTCTTGATGAACTGGGTCAGCTTTTCCACACCGGCGCGTACGATGGCCGCAGGACTGGTGGATGCGATCTTGTCTGCGTTGGGTGTGCGCCAGTGGGCGGGGTAGCCGGGGGGGTAGGGTGCTGCAAGGGTGGTCTGGGTAGCGGCGAGGATCAGCAAAACAGGAACGACGAGTCGGGTAATTTTCATTGCGGCCTCATATGTTGGACGTGGAGGAACCTGATTGATTGCAGGCCTGACCTGCAAGACCGCTTTTTACCGCATTACAAAACAAAAAGCCAGTGCATGCACCGGGTGGTGCATGCACTGGCTGATAGCGCCTGACTTACTTCTCGGTAGCCGGAGCAGCCGGAGCAGCCGGAGCAGCCGGGGCATACCCGTACGGAGCGTAGCCGTAACCCCCCGGCGCGCCCCACGGACCGCCATAGCCATAGCCCGGGCCATAGCCATAGTAAGGATAGCCGCCATAGCCATAGCCATAACCACGGCCATAGCCATAACCACGGCCATAGCCATGGCCGTGACCGCCGGCGCTCATGTTGAAGTCCATGTCACCCCAGCCGTCACCGTCGAATGGACCCCAGTCGTTACCCCAGCCGTTACCCCAGCCGTTGTTCCACGGACCACCGCCCCACCAGGCCTGGGCAGAGGTCAGCGGCAGAGCAGACAGGCCGGCAATGGCCGCAGCTGCGAGCGTTACTTTCAGAACTTTCATTTGGTACTTCCTCCTGTGCAATGCATGCGTCAAAAAATTATAGACGATACTCATTGTGCTGGATGACCGTAGCGAGAATTTTGACTTGAATCAAGATGCACAAAGATTCATGTCTCTATATTTTATAAGGTAATTATCACTACCAGCACCAAGGTTTTGGGACATCGAACCTCCCGCCATTTGTTGTATCAAACCTCCCGCGCGGGGACAATAGGCCAGTCATGCGCCTGATTTGCGGATTCCTTTTACTTTCCTGCTGGCTGCCGGCCGCCATGGCCGCACCGGACGGTGCCGGGTTGTTCAGTCGGTACTGTGCCGCCTGCCACGGCGACAAGGGCACCGGCGGGGTCGGTGTGCCGCTGGCATTGCCCTCTTTCCTGGACAGCGTGGACGACCGGTTCCTGGCCACGACCATCCGCGATGGGCGACCGGGGCGGGTGATGCCGGCATTCGATGCCCTCAGTGATGCCCAGATCCGCGCCATCATTGCCTTCATCCGCGGCTGGGTGCACCAGCCGGCACCCGCGTACAGCGCCAAACCCGTCACGGGCGATGCGGCACATGGGCGGGCATTGTTTGCCAGTCATTGTGCGGCGTGTCATGGCAGCAATGGCGAGGGTGGCAAGGGTACCGGGGTCACCTTTTCCAGGCATCGCGACCTGCCGATTATCGCCCCCGGGCTGAACAACAGTGGTTTTCTGCGTGCGGCGAGCGACGGGATGATCCGCTACACACTGCAACACGGCCGTGCCGGTACGCCCATGCGTTCCTTTCTGGAACAGGGGCTGTCCGAAAAGGATATCGATGACCTGGTCAGTTTCATCCGCAGCTTCGATGGCCACGGTACGGACGTTCACAAAAGCGGAGCCAGATTGTCGGCGACACTCAGCGTCGAGTCCCCGTACTCCCTCAAGGACACCGTGGAGAATGTCAAACAGGCGATCACCAGCCAGAATTTCATCCTGATCCGTACCGATACGCTCGAGCACGGACTGGCAAAGCCGGGTGAGGAAAATCCACACCAGGTTATTCTGCACTTCTGCAACTTCCACTTTCTGTATCAGGCGCTGGCCGTCGATCCCAGGGTCGGGATGTTCCTGCCGTGCCGGGTGACGGTGACCGAGCGGAACGGCAAGGTAACCATCAGCTCGATCAATCCCGAGTACCTGAGCCGGTTGTTCAACAACGCGGAGCTGAACGAGTACTGCAAGCGCATGCACGGCGTGTACAGGGACATCCTCGAGGAGGCCACGCTGTGAAGCTGCGGCAGGCCGTAGTGTTACTGGCATGCCTGTTGCTGTGCGGGATGCGGCCGGTGTTTGCCGAGGACATCATCATGACGCGCTCGGTACTGCCGTTCCCGGAGGCCATGCTGGCGTTGCAGGATTCGATCACTGCGCACGGCTACACCGTGTCACGCGTACAGCGCGTCGACGTGGGCCTGACCGGCAAGGGCTACAAGACCGACAAGTACCGGGTCGTGTTCGCCGGCAAGATTGATGAAATCCGCATGCTCGCCGCGCATGCCCCGCAGCTGATTCCCTATCTGCCCCCGAAAATTTCGATCTTTGCGGAGGGTGAGCAGACCATACTGGTCACCCTCAATCCGGAGGTGTATGCAGACATTGCCGGGAAGGACGTCGACCCGGTGCTGTTCAAGCGCTGGGAAAGCGACCTGCGCTCCATCTTCCACGACGTAAACAGCGCGCGCTAGGAGTCTGTACCCGAATTCTTCTGCGGGGGGTGCCCGGGCGGGTTGCTGTTCCGTGCCGGTCGGCAGCCGGGCACAAAAAAACGCGGATACTAGATCCGCGTGAAGTGGGAGATGTTGCCGGCTTGTCGCCACAACGTGGAAAGAGTCTGCCAGCGCGGCTGTGAATTCACCTTGATCTGTGTCAAATCACAACCAGTCCGGTTTCCACTTGCTGGTGGTCCTGTGCTGCTCGATGTATTCCTGCGCCCGGCTGTGGCCGAATGTCGCAGCCACCTGCGCGGCCGTCTCGCGCTTGTTGTTGCGGATGCGGGTATCTGCGCCTGCGCTCAGCAATGCCCTGATTATCGTGCGGTTGCCGCGGGCGGCGGCCAGGATCAGTGCGCTGTCCCCGAGTTTGTTGCGGGTGTCCAGCACGGCGCCCGCCCGGATCAGCGCGCTGACAATCTGCTGGCTGCCTGCGCCGGCGGCCAGCATCAGCGCGGTATTACCATCGCCTGTGGTGCTTTCCAGCGCAGCCCTGTTGCGCAGCAGGACCTCGACACTGTCTGCATCGGCGAGTCCGGCCGCAAGCGTCAATGCCGTGTTACCCCGGGTATCCCTGGTCTCCGGATTCGCGCCGTGTTTCAGCAGGACGGCCACGTTCTTCGACAGCCTGGCATGGACGGCATGCCACAGTGCGCTGTGTGACTGGTTGTCGGTGGCGTTGATCCGGACGGATTTTGCAAGCAGCATTTCCAGCAGGACCGGGTTGTTCACCTCTGCCGCACGCATGACGACGGTCGTGCCTTTCAGGTCGGTCTGCGCGGGGTTGGCCCCGTGCAGCAGCAGTGCTTTGGTGATTGCGGTCCGGTTGCCGGATACCGCCAGGCTCAGAGCATTGCAGCCGTCGGTGCGGCTTGCATCGACCGGCACGCCGGCAGCCAGTAACTCCCGCACCGTTTGCAGGTCGCCGGAGCGGACCCCGGCCATGAGCACGGTTTCCCCGTCCGGCAGCAACACCCGGGTGCTGGCGCCCGCCGACAGCAGCAACCTCACCACATCTCCGTGCCCCTTCAGTGCAGCGCGTGACAGGGCGGTGTGACCTTCCCTGTCCCGTTGTTCGATCGACTCGCCCTGGCCAAGCAGGACTCGCACGATGTCGAGCTGTCCCCTGGTGGCCGCATCGATCAGGGCGGGCGTGTGCGTTGCGCGGCCTCCCGGGCCCGTGCCGGAGCGCTGCTCGTTGCGCACGATCCGGGCCGCACTGGCAGCCCGCGAGTTGTCACGGATCTGTAACGGCCTGACGCCCCGGGCAGCGAGCAGTTCCAGCAGCGCGCTGTTGCCGTTACGTGCCGCAATATCCGCAGCGTTGTAGCCAGCATGGTTCCTGCCGCCGGCACTTGCACCGGCATCGATCAGCATTTTGCAGATTGCATTCTGATCGCGGGATGCCGCGGCCAGGAGCGGTGTGTTGCCGTCACGGTCTGCCAGGTCGGGGTTGGCACCGGCAGACAGCAGGGCCGAAACGGCTGCCCGATGATCTTCGCGTACCGCGAAATGCAGTGCTGTGTCACCATGGCGGTTCTGTGCATTGATCGCGTGTGTGTTTTCGAGCAGCAGTTGCAGGCTTGCAAGTTGCCCCTGCTCGGCGGCGTCCATCAGTACCGATTTGCCATTGTGGTCCGTGTTGTCGACTCCGGCACCCCTGGCCAGCAGCTGACGGATTTCCGCGCCGTCGTTGCGGATGACCGCATGCCGCAGCCGCTCGCCCGTCGCGTCGTTACCCGGGACCGGCATAGCCGAAGACTGCAGCCGTGCCAGCCTGCGGGCCGCCATGGCATATCCCTTGCCGGCCGCCCGCTGGTACCACTTGCGTGCGGCATCGGGATCTGCCGGGGTGCCCCAGCCGTTCTCGTACATCACACCCAGGTTGTACATGGCCTGTGTGTGCCCGCGGGCGGCGGCTTTGCCCAGCCAGTAAAAGGCCGCCTTGTGGTCGGCAGGTACGCCGTTACCGGAACGATACAGGGCTGCCAGCTGATAACAGGCCTCCGCGTTGCCCTGTTGCGCCAGGGGTTCCAGGACCGCCAGCGCCTTTTTCATGTCATGTACACGTACCGCGGCCTGGAATTGCGCCAGGGCCGGATCCGTGGCGCAACGGCCCACGGGTGCATGCAGGGACAGCAGCGATAATCCGGCCAGTACGGCGAGCAGGGATGGCACGCCGCTGCGCCGCCGTAACCGGGTTGTCCGGCCGTTTGCGTCAGGCGCTGCCATATTTCGTTTCCACCTCGATTCCGGTCGATTTCAGGAACGGAGTGGGTAGTACCCCGCCGGCACAGATGAGGACGGCGTCGTTCGGCAGCCTGATCGACCTGTCCTGCAAGGCGATGACCACGTCAGGTGCGCGTATTTCGCTGACGTTGGAAGACAGCAGGATCTCCACCCGGCCGCTGTCGGCCAGCTCAGCGATCCGGATGCGGTTTTTTGGCTTGACGCGCGAGAATGCGTCACCCCGGTACGACAATGTGACGCGGGTTCCGGATTGTCCGGCCAGTTCCGCGGCCGCCTCGATGGCGCTGTCGCCACCGCCGACCACCAGCACGTGCATGCCCTGGTACTGTTGCGGATCGATCAGACGGTACACGACCTTGTCGAGATCCTCGCCGGGCACTCCCAGCTTGCGCGGCGTGCCACGCCGGCCGATGGCCAGCAGGACGTTGGACACGAGATAGGTTGCGCGGCTCGTCCTGACGGCCAGGGCATTCTCCGCCTGCTGGATGATTTCCATGCGTTCGTTGAAGTTGATGGTGATCCCGCTGCGCTCGACCACGTCCTGCCAGAAGCCGAGCAGTACTTCCTTGGAAACTTCCCTGAAATTCATCCTGCCGATGACCGGCAGGTTGACCGGTGCGGTCATGACGATCTTGCCGCGCGGGAAATGTGCGACGGTACCGCCCAGGGAGTCCTGCTCGATGGTCAGGTAGCGCAAACCGAGTTCGCTGGCCGCAAGCGTGGCGGCGATACCGGCCGGCCCGGCCCCGATGATCATGACGTCGATCAGCTGGCCCTTCCGGCCACAACGTGTGATCGCCTGGATGGCCTGGCGGCCCTGCTCGACGGCATTGCGAATCAACCCCATGCCTCCCAGTTCCCCGGCGATGAAGATGCCCGGCATGCTGGTTTCAAAGTCCGGCGTCAGCAGGGGGATGTCCACCCCGCGCTCGGCGCTGCCGAAAACCAGGGTGATGGCGTGCATCGGGCACGCGGTCCTGCACGCACCATGCCCGATGCAGTTGGAGGGATTGACCAGTTCTGCCTTGTCGCGGATCAGGCCAAGCACATTCTGCTCCGGGCACGCACTGATGCAGGACCGGCAGCCGATGCAGTGGTTGCTGTCGATCACGGGGTGCAGGGAGGCCGGCTGGATCAGGCCCGAGGCGCGGGATTCCTGCAGGTGCGCGCGCGCCTGGCGTTGCCTGCGATACCGCAGATACAGGTACATCGACCAGATTACAGCCGTCAGCAAGGCGTAATACAGCGCCGGGTTCACGGTCATGACTCGGTTAAATCCCCATTTGACGGCCGGCGAAAACGCAGGCCGGTAGCAGTGGTTGCATTCTACAATAATTGGGATATTATTCCCAAAAATTGAAGCGCGTCACAAATTCTTCGTGCACAACCATGACCCTCTTCTCGGAATGGTCGATGCGGTACATCGATACTGTCGGCTCATATTTATAGTCAATCAGCCACTTGCCGTGCATTGCCCGGGGCGGTGCGGGGATGCAGCAGAGGATCTCCCGCTGTTCAGGCGCAGCGGCCGGTTGTCGAAGGAGTGCACGCCGCGACGGACGCCCGGCGGAGTGTGCGACCGGATTGACTGATCATGCCCCGTTTCGTTGGCGGGCCAGGAGACTTTGGAACCATGTCCGGATATGAGTGGCTTGCCGGCGCCCTTCTGCGCGTCGTGTTGATGCGCGTGATTGCCCCGGTACTGTCGGGCTGCAGGGAATCCGGCATGCAGGGTGTCCTGCGAAATGTCGCACTGCTGGTCGTCGTGCTGATACCGGCGGTCGCCCTGCTGCTATACCAGCGCCGGGGTGAGCGGGAGGTCACGGCTACCGGTGAGGCGGGCTGACATGCGCACGATGGCACGGACAGCGCAGCCAACCGTGGCAGGCAAGCCGGAGGCAACCGTGCGCGGGGTGCACAGGAAATCCGCGGCTGCCACCGCCGGCGATCGCGCCGAGCGCCTGCGGGGGCTGGCAACCAAACGCTGGAAGGACCTGCTCCTGTACAGCCTGCTGGTCCTGGCCATCGCCTACGGCTGGCTGCGACGCGGGGATGTTTACCTGTCGCCCGACACGGGCGCGGGCTATGCGCTCGGTATCACCGGTGCGGTCCTCATGTTGCTGTTGCTGCTGTATCCGTTGCGCAAGCACGCCGGGTGGATGCGCAGGTTCGGTCAGGTCAGGCACTGGTTCCGCATGCACATGATGCTGGGCATCATCGGGCCGGTATGCATCCTGTATCACTGCAACTTCCAGCTGGGTTCGCTGAACGGTAACGTGGCATTGTTCAGCATGCTGATGGTATCCACCAGTGGCCTCGCCGGACGCTACCTCTACACGCGTATCCACTACGGCCTGTACGGCAGGAAGGCGGATCTGGAACGCCTCGGGAGTGACGCGGCGGCGCTGCGCCAGGGCATGCTCACGCTGTTCGAGCATGCCCCCGGGCTGCGAGAAATGCTGACCGGGCTGGAGCAGGAAACGCTGCGCCTGCCTCACACCTTCGTCGGCAGCCTGGTGCACCTGGTGAAGATTTCCTGCAGGTCGAGGTGGGTCGATATGCGCGCCTCCAGGCATATCCGCAAGGCCGCTGCCCGGATCGCCGCAAGCCAGGACGGCGACAGGGCGCTGATGCGTGCGTTGCGCAGTTCCGGTCTCGAATACCTGGAAATCTACCTGACCACGATCCGGCGTGTGGCCGGTTTCAGTTTCTATGAACGGCTGTTCGGGTTATGGCACGTGTTGCACCTGCCCCTGTTCGTCATGCTCGTGATCTCCGGGCTTATCCATGTCTACGCAGTGCATTTCTACTGAGCGCGACTCTCGCCGTGTCTGTGATGAGCCGGATTCTGCTGTGCGTGATCGCGATCGTAGCAGGCTTGTATCCGGCTGCCGGTGCGGTGGCAGGCGTGATTGAGTCCATGGTCATGCCGGGCAGGCTGGTACAGGGACACGCCAGGTACGAGTCGCAGTGCGGCAAGTGTCATCAGCCCTTCAGCAAGCAGGGCCAGAGCCGCCTGTGTCTGGACTGTCACAGGAAGGTCGATGAGGACGTGCGTGGCAACAGGGGTTTTCACGGGCGCAGTGGCGTGGGCAGGAAGAAATGTACCAGTTGCCATGATGACCATCTGGGTCGCGACGCCAATATCATGGAGTTCAGTCACGAGACATTCGATCATGTACAGACAGACTATCCGCTGCGTGGAGCGCATGCCCTTGCGCAGTGCAAGGGTTGCCACAAGGCCGGGAAAAAGTTCCGCGATGCACCCCACGAATGCGTGAGTTGCCACAGGATGGATGATGTACACAAAGGCAACCTGGGCAGGAAGTGCGACGATTGCCATGCTGAAAAGGCATGGAAGAAAAACGGGTTTGATCATGGCAAGACCGACTTTCCACTGCATGGCAGGCACGCCGGCGTGGCCTGCGACAGCTGCCATGAGGCACAGCGCTACAAGGGGACGCCGAAACGCTGCAATGACTGCCACCGCTTCAACGATGTGCATGCCGGCCGTTTCGGCACCGGATGCGCCGGATGCCATAACGAGAAAGGCTGGAAGAAGATCAGTTTTGATCATGACCGGAACACCGGCTATCCACTGACGGGCAGGCATCGTGTCGCGTCCTGTGCAAGTTGTCACACGGGCAGCACGTTCAGGCAAAAACTGCCCGGCAACTGTTACTCATGTCACCGTGACGTGGACCAGCACAAGGGCGCGTATGGCAAGCAGTGCGAATCCTGCCACGTAACGGGCGGCTGGAAGAAAACACGCTTTGATCACGACCACAAGACCGGTTTTCCGCTGCGCGGACGTCACGGGAAGATTGCCTGTACGGCGTGTCACCGCGGCGAGGTCGCGCACGAGAAGCTGGGGACCGCCTGCAGCGACTGTCATCGCGCCGATGATGTGCATGAGGGCAAGCAGGGGAAGAAGTGCGGGCGCTGTCATAACGAGGGTGGCTGGGCGCAGAAGGTGCGCTTTGATCATGGCCTGACGCGGTTTCCGCTGATCGGGTTGCATGCCGTGGTGCCCTGCGAGGAGTGCCACCTGTCCGCGGTGTATACGGATACGGGCAGGGAATGCATCGACTGTCACAGAAAGGATGATACGCACCACGAGCGTCTCGGCGACCGGTGCGCCACGTGCCACAACCCGAATGGCTGGTCACTCTGGGTATTCGATCACAAGGCCAGGACCGGTTTCCCGCTGGCTGGCGGCCATGCGGGCATCGTGTGTGAGTCGTGTCACACCCGGCCGGTACACAGGACTTTCACGATTTCATCGAGCTGCGATTCCTGCCACCGCAAGGACGATGTTCACGACGGCAGGTTCGGCCGCTACTGCGACCGCTGCCACAACACGAAGGCCTTCGACCAGGTCGAGATCAGGTAACCCTGCTGAGATGGTACGTATCATGAATAGAACCAGTTGCCGTTCCGGCGCGCGGAACCCGTGCCGGCGCGATGTCCTGAAATCCCTGTTCCTGCTGCCCGTCATGCTGGCATGCATGCTGCTTGCAGGTCCCGCTGCGCTGGCGGCAGGTACGCAGAGCGTGCCGTTTGACCACATGTCCACCGGTTTCGAGCTGGACGGGGCACACAAGGACGCCGACTGTTCCGGTTGCCACGCGCGCGGCGTGTTCAAGGGGACGCCGCGGCAGTGCAGTATCTGTCACGGCACGGGCAGCACCATGGCTGCCGAGGTCATGTCACCGAACCACATCAGAACCACGTCCCGCTGCCAGGAATGCCACTCGACCTCGCAGTGGAAGCCGGTGGTGCGCATGAACCACGACATGGTGATCGGCAGTTGTGTCAGTTGTCACGACGGCCGCAAGGCCGCCGGCAAGACGCCCGGCCACATCGCGTCCGGCAACAACTGCGAGAACTGCCATAACACCTCGACCTTCACCATGGCGCGCTTTGACCATTCGAACGTAACCGGAACCTGTTTCTCGTGCCATGACGGACGGACGGCGACCGGCAAGTCGCCGACCCACGTCAGCAGCGGCAATGCCTGCGGCGACTGCCACTCCACCACGGCCTGGAGACCGGCGCAGTTCGACCACTCGGCGGTGACCGGCAGCTGCGCGTCGTGCCACAACGGCACCACGGCGGCCGGCAGGAATGCCACGCACATCAATACCACC